>NZ_PTFE01000098.1:0-27716 GCF_002936975.1 Bradyrhizobium sp. AC87j1 | reverse complement strand
GTAGTGACGGTTGGCCTCGGCCATGTCGGCTAACGTCCAGAGATCCCGGCGCGCACCGAGAAACACGGCGGGGCCAATCAGCTCGCGCGCACGCAGGTCGCACAGGCGATAGCCGGCCGGATTCAATCCGATCGGCATGTCGATCATCGCACGCGCATGCGGCAACGCGAGCAAACGCGTCAGGCCTGGCGAATAATCAAAACCATGATCGCCGCGATCGTCGATCCAGGCCGCGACCCAGCCGAAACGAAATCCGTCGAGGCCGAGATAACTATTCACGCGCACGACCCCGCCGCTGCCGACGTTCGTTCATCCCAAGCTGTCACCTCGATGTTGCTCGAACAGCGGTCATGTCTCATCTCGTCAGATATTCGCGCATCAGCGCGCGGGCGCGGTGCAGCCGGGCCTTTACGGTCTGCCTGGATGCACCGAGCGCGACGGCGATTTCCTCGATGGTCATTTCCTTGACGTCGCGCATCAACGCAACGTCGCGATAGTGCGGCGGCAGCGCCTCGAAAGCTGCGGCGACGTCGAGCCGCAGATCGTTTTCAGGACGCGTCAGCAGCAGCGCTTCGGCCGCATCGTCATCGATCGCCGGCGCGAGGCCTGCCTTGCGCGCAAGCCGCAGGCATTCGCGGCGGACGACGCTGAACAGCCAGGCCGAAAACGCCAGCAGCGATCGGATCGTGCCGACATGGCGGAACAGGATCCACAGCGCCTCCTGCGTCGCATCCTCGGCATCCGCCGAGCTGCGGCAGGTCGCGCGCGCGTAGCGGCGGATGTCCGGCTGCGCCGTCTCGAGCAGCGAGGCGATCGCGTGGGGATCGCCGAGCCGCGCGGCTTCGAACAGGTTCGGCGAGATCGCCACCGCACTCACGATACGCCCCCTCGCCCGATCCCCGCCATCGCGCACATCGGGCAATAGCCGACGAAGCCGGTCAGCGCGAAGCCGGCGCCGCCGAGCGCGACCAGCCACGCCGTCACGCCGGCCAGATAAACGAACGCCGCGACCACCACCGCCACCCCTGCGGCAATCCGCACCGCCTGGTGCAGGCCGCCGATGTTCTTCCTGTAAAATGCCATTGCATCCTCCGAGATGAGCCGAGGCTGAATGCCTCGACCATCAAGAGGGCGCGCCGGCCGGAAAGGATTCGCGGGGCTCGTAATTTTTTTCGCGGTCAGCCGCCGACGGCCTGATAGGCCAGGCGCTTGAACTCGAAGAAGAACGGATTCCAGAAGCCCATGTAACGCTGGGCCATCAGGACCCCCGCGGTATTGGCCTGCGGGCAGATCCACCAATGGGTGCCGGCGAGCCCGCCCCACTGGAATTCCCCGGTGGAGTTCGGCGGATCAAACGGCGTCGGCGCGAAGGTGACGGCGCCGCCGAGGCCAAAACCCTTGCCGGGGATCGGGCCGAGATTGGCGAAGCGGATGGTCTGCCCTGCCGGGAGCTGGTTCGTCATCATCTGCCGCAGCGTCTCCGGCTTCAGCAGCGCATCCGAACCGGGCAGCAGCGCGCGGACCAGTGCGAGCATGTCGGGCAACGTCGAGACCAGACCGCCGCCGCCCGAGAGCCGCGGAAACGGCCGTCGATAGGCATGCGGAAACGGCAGATTGTCGGCGCGCGTGAGCCCGGGCTTCATGGGGTCGAGCACATCAGCGCCATTGTAAAGCGCAACCAGCCTGCCCTGCTGCGCTTCCGGAACATGGAAGCCGGTGTCGGTCATGCCGAGCGGGTCGAAGATGCGCGCCTTCAGAAAAGCGTCGAGCGGCTTGCCGGAGACGACCTCCACGATACGGCCGAGCACGTCGGTGGCCACCGAATATTCCCAGGACGTCCCCGGGTGATAGGACAGCGGCAGGCTGGTGAGTTGGTCGATCATGTCGGCGAGTGGCGTCAGCGGGTTGAGTACGCGCGCCTCGTTGTAGGCTTTGAACAGCACCGTGCCCGGATCGAAGATGCCGTAGCTGAGGCCGGAGGTGTGGGTCAGGAGCTGGCGGATCGTGATCGGGTTCTTCGCCGGCTCGACATCGGCAAGGCTCGAAGCGTCCGGCTTCAGCACCTTGCGACCGGCGAGCTGCGGCAGGAATTTCTCGATCGGGTCATCGAGGCCGATGCGGCCTTCCTCGACCAGCAGCATGATCGCGCAAGTGACGAAGATCTTGGTGTTGGAGAAGGCGCGGAAGATATGGTCGGGACGAAGCGCGGTCTTGGCTTCGCGGTCGGCAAAGCCGACGCATTGCTGGTCGACCACCTCGCCCCCGCGCAGCACGGCCCAGGATGCGCCCGGAATGATTTCCTGATCGACATAGCGCTGCATCGCCGTCCGTGCGGCGGAAAATTCCGTAACCTTGGCGTCCATGAGTCTCCCCCAATTGTGGTTTGGACGGATATAGCGCGCTTTCGCGGGAAATGAAGGCCGCAGCGCCTATTGCTGCTTCATGAACGCGGTGACGTGCAGGCAGCGACGGATGCGCATGCCCTGCCGCTGGTACAGCGCGATCGCCGACACGTTGCTGGAAAACACGTGCAGGAACGGAATTTCCCCGCGCGCCTCGATCCCGCGGGCGACGGCCGCAAGCAGCGCCTGCGCATAGCCGCGGCCGCGATAGTCGGGATGCACGCACACGGCCGTCATCTCCACGAACTTACCCGGCTTCATGCGCTCGCCCGTCATCGCGACCAATTGATCCCCGGCGCGGATGCCGAGGAACGTGCCGAGCTCATGGGTCCGCCGCGCGAACGGACCGGGCTTCGTCAGCTCCGTCAGCGCCGTCATCGCTGGGACGTCGTCGGCACCCAGCGTGACGATCTCGGCATCGCGGAGCGGACTGGCCGCGGGCGAGCCGATCATCTGCTCGCAAGGCCCGGCGATCACGACCTTGAAGCCGGCGGGTACGTCGATCGGATCCGGCGTGAACAATGCGGCGACCTGCGAGCCCGACAGGAGATCACCGAGCGCGGCAAAGCTTGCCGCGGACATGTCGACCATGTCGGCAAACGGCGTCATGTCGACGGGATAGCGCAGCGCCCGCGGGCCGCCTTCGGCCAGATGCTTGTGGCTGGTCGTCAGCGCGCTCCAGATCGGACGATCGAGCAGCGCCTCATCGCTGTCGGACACCGGCCTAGTCCTTGTCGAAGCTGACGATCACCGCAGCATTGGCGATGAGGATGGGATCGTTGGCCACTTCGGTCGCCGAGGGAATCTCCAATCCACCCTTGACCGCGGTGACGGTGACGGTGCCGTAAGGAAGCTCCTTGGCCACCGCCTCCTTGTCGACGGCTTCCGGATTGGGCACCGCGATCGTGACGTCGACGAACATGTCGTTCGCAGTCTTGCCGATCATCCGGAAGAAGCCGAGGCTCGAATGCCTGATGGCATCCGACACCGCGCGCTTGGCCGCCTTGGTGGCGTCCCTGCCGTGGACATCAACGCCCATACCCATCTCGGTGACGCAGCGAACACGAGTCATGTTCATTCCCATTAGTGCTGGAGTTCAGAAGGGCCGACCTTCCGCGATCTACGCCTCCGGCACAAGCGCCTTTTCGCGCAGGAAATATGCGTTGCGGTCCTCCTCCTGCGCGTTCACGACCGCGCGAATTCGCAGCAAATCCTTGCGCGCAACCAGGCCCACCACGCGATGACTGGCGCGGTCGACTACCGGCAGGCGCCCGAGATCGGAGGCGACCATGAGATCGGCGACCCGCCCCAGCACGTCGTCAGGATATGCCATCACGGCCGAGCTGTCCGAGACGACGTCGTCGAGCGTTGCCGCCTGGTGATCGCCCTCGGTGCGCCAGCGCAGCACATCGGCGCGCGTGACCATGCCGGCCAGCCGTCCATCGGCAGTGACGACGGGATAGGATTTGTGACGGCGCTGGTCCGAGGTGAAGAAAGTGACCGCTTCGTCAATGGGCATGTCGACCGGCAGCGTGTCGACATCAGTGACCATGACATCGGCGGCGCGGAGCAGCTCGAACGGATCGATCGCGTATTCGCGCGTGATATGCTGGCCGCGGCGCGCGATCTTCTCGGTCAGGATCGAGCGCTTCAGGAGCAGCACCGTGACGGCATGCGCTGCGCCGGTCGCCGCCAGCAGCGGCAGCAGCATATCGATATTGCCTGTCAGCTCGATGGCGAACATCACGCCTGTCAGCGGCGAGCGCATCGTGCCGCCCATCATCGCGGCCATGCCGACCAGCGCCCAGAATGACGCGCCACCGGGCAGCGCCAGCCCCTCCATCCAGCCGGCCGTGCCGCCGAGGATCAGCAGCGGCGCCAGCACGCCGCCCGACGTGCCTGAGCCGAGCGCAATCACCCAGACCGCGGACTTCACCAGCAGCAGCCGGATCGCTTCGTCGCGCGCCATGTGGCCGGACAAGAGATCGGCGATGATGTCGTAGCCGACGCCAAGCGCGCGCGGATCGACGAGGCCGCCGAGGCCGACGATCAGACCGCCAAGCATCGGCCACCACATCCAGTGCACCGGCAGGCGGTCGAACAGGTCTTCGATCGCGTAGAGCAGCCGCGTCATCAGCCCTGATTGCAGGCCGGCGACGATGCCGACGCCGATCGCTGCTGCCAGCCCCCACCACGGCAGATCCGGCCGCTCGGCAAACGGAAACAAGGGTCCCGTCCCGAACAGCAGCGGGCGCCAGGCCGCCGAGATCACCGCCCCTGTCACCACGGGCAGGAAGCTGCGCGGCTTCCATTCGAACAGCAGCAGTTCGACCGCGAGCAGGACGGCCGCGATCGGCGTGCCGAAGATCGCGGTCATGCCGGCAGCCGCGCCCGCGACCAGCAGCGTCTTGCGCTCGGCGGCGGTAAGATGAAAGCACTGGGCGAAGATCGACCCGATCGCGCCGCCCGTCATGATGATCGGCCCCTCGGCGCCGAACGGTCCGCCGCTGCCGATCGACACCGCCGAGGACAGCGGCTTCAGGACCGCGACCTTCGGCTGCATCCGGCTGCCGCCGATCAGGATCGCCTCGATCGCTTCGGGGATGCCGTGTCCCCGGATCTTCTCCGAGCCGTAGCGCGCCATCAGCCCGATGACGAGACCACCGAGCGCCGGCGCCAGCACCATCCAGATCCCGGGACGGGCATTCGCCAGCGAAACGTTCTCGGTGCTGAAATGACCGAACCAGACCAGATTGGTGACGAGCGCGATGAGCTTCAGCAGCACCCATGCGGCGCCCGCCCCGAGGCTGCCGACCAGCAGGGCCATGCCGATCAGGATCAATACGCGGCGGTCGGCGGTGAAGTCTCCGGGCTTGCCGCGAGGACGCGGGAGGCCGCCGGTGATGTCCAGGGTCTGGCGCATGGATAGCTCTTGTCGGGAGATTTTGCCGGGAGGGTTCTTGGCGCCTGCCAATATATATCGTGTCACGATATATATCAAGGAATGGCTGGTATGATCCTCCGGGCAAATGCCGGCCGGAGCGCTACCTCTCCCGCGCCCGCAGCTCGTCCACGAGCACCCGCACGTTCTCCGAATAATCGATCGGGATCACGATCAGATGCACGCCGCCCTCTTTGAAGGCGGCATCCAGCGTCGGGCCAAAGCTGTCGATGCTCTCGATCCGATGCCCCTTCGCCCCATAGGCCTTCGCGTAGAGGACAAAATCGGGATTGCCAAAGGTCATGCCGTAGTCGGCGAAGTGATCGACGGCCTGCTTCCAGCGGATCATGCCGTAGGCCTTGTCCTCCAGCACCAGCACGACCAGATTGAGCTTGAGGCGGACGGCGGTCTCCATCTCCTGGCTGTTCATCATGAAGCCGCCGTCGCCGGCGACCGCGAGCACACGGCGATCCGGATAGAGCATCGCGGCCATCATCGCCGACGGAAGTCCGGCGCCCATCGTCGCCAGCGCATTGTCGAGCAGCAGCGTGTTGGCGACGCGGGTGCGGTAGTTGCGCGCGAACCAGATCTTGTACATGCCGTTGTCGAGCGCGACGATGCCGTTCTCCGGGATCACCTGGCGGATGTCGTGCACGATCCGCTGCGGCGTCGGCGGCCAGCGCGCCTCGGTGGCGCGGTCGGCGATGTGGCCGAGAATCTTCTCGCGCAACGGCAGCAGGGCCGCAGCCTGCGGCAGCTTGCCTTCGAGCCGGTCGGCGAGCAACTCGAGGCTCGGGCCGACGTCGCCAATGACCTCCGCGTCGGGAAAATAGACCAGCTCGACGCTGGCAGATGTGTAGCTGACGTGAATGACCTTCGGCCCTGACGGCCCCATGATGAAAGGCGGCTTCTCCACGGGGTCGTGGCCAATCGCGATGATCAGGTCGGCGGCATCGATCGCGTCATGAACGTAGTCGCGTTCGGACAGCGCGGCCGTCCCCATGTAGAGATTGGTGCCGCCAGGCACGGTGCCCTTCCCCATCTGCGTGGTGAAGAACGGAATGCCGGTCCGCCGCACGAAGCTGGCGATACCGTGGGTCGCGCGCGGCCGGCTGGTCGCGGCGCCCATCATGACCAGCGGATGTCGCGCCGACAGGATCATCTCGGCGGCGCGGTCGAGCGCGGCGCGATGGGCGACCGGGATTTCGATCGGATGGACCGGGATCACGGGAACATCAGGCACTTCGTCACCCGCGATGTCCTCGGGCAATTCGAGATGCACCGGCCCTGGCCGCTCTTCCATCGCCACGCGGAATGCGTCGCGCACCACGGTCGGAATGCTGGAGGCGCTGACGATCTGCCGCGACAGTTTCGTCAGCGGCTTCATGGTCGCGACCACGTCCACGATCTGGAAGCGCGCCTGACGGCTGCTCATGATCGGCTTCTGGCCGGTGATCAGGATCATCGGCATCGCGCCGAGATGCGCATAGGCCGCGCCCGTTGACAGATTGAGCGCGCCGGGGCCGAGCGTCGAGAGGCAAACGCCGGGCTTGCCGGTCAACCGCCCATGCGTGGCGGCCATGAAGGCGGCGGCCTGCTCGTGACGGGTCAGGACCAGCTCGATCTTGGAGGTGCGGAGCGATTCCACGAGATCGAGATTCTCTTCGCCGGGAACGCCGAAGATGCGGTCGACACCTTCATTCTCAAGCGCCGCGACAAACAGGTCCGATCCCTTCACCTTGCGCTCCTGTCCGCTCATGTCGCCTCCGCTTGTGCTCGCTCCCGTGTTCGGGGAACAATGACATGGTAGCGGTCCGTGGCATATGCACAACTCACAAAGAGGCGCGCAATTGCATCAACTCTCGTTGCGAGCGTAACGAAAGAGGATGTACGGCCGAGATGCAGCCGGGCTGTCGCCCTTCGAGGCTCTCCACGCGACGCGTTGCGTCGCACGGTTCGCACCTCAGGGTGACGGGCATGAATGGGCGCTCGCGGCAAGGCGTTGGATGCTCAATTCTGCAGACACACCGCGGCAATCTCGCGGCGGGATCTTGCCCGAGCTTCGCTTCATCTCGACACCCTCTGTCAGAGGGCGCAGGGAAGACCGGGTGCCGGCTGGCACCCGCGGTCCACTGTGCGAATCCTGCGTGACAAGAAGCTGCACAGCGGCATACAGGTGTAGCCAGGACAACCCGGCCTTCCCTGCGCAGTGGTTTGACGGCTTATGCCGAGTTCTCCCCGGGGAGCGATGCACTATTGCCCCCGTCGCCTTGCAGATCGCTGATGCGCGCCCCCGGTCGGGCACCACACATCACCGCAAGACTTGACGCACAGACCCCGGGCGTCAGGACGACACGGTTTTGCCGTACGCATGTCACACCGGTCGTGTGCGCGATAGGCTGTCGCTCACGGTTGCCCGCCCTGCGATGCCTCTCGCGCCGATGTGACGAACGTCCACCGCAGCTCACCCCACGTTTCGTGACGATCGCGATACGCCCCTCTGACCGGGGTGAGGTGGCGGGACAATGCGACAAAGCCGAAATTCTGTAAAGGCGAATATTTCTGTCTGGGCGTATTGCCCCACGGCTTGCGTGTTTTGCGCGTCGGGCAACACAACAGCTTGTAGGTGCAAGAGGTGGATGAGCCAAGCGTCATCCACCCTCTCTGCCGCCACAGAGAAAGGTGGATCACGCCCAGCGCCTGCGCTTGCAGCTTCTGCGCTAAGCTTTCGTCGCGGTCGGCGGCTAGACGTTGCAAGTCGCGCGCAGCATGCTATCGCTCGCGTCATGACGCCGAGAAATTTTGAAGCACGTTGCCTGCGCCTGCCAGCCGCCACCAAGGTGGTGCAGTGGGAGGGCACCTCCGTGTTCAAGGTCGGCGGCAAGATGTTCGCACTCGGCGGCGGCTTTGCCGCAGGCTCCGGCAGCTACATGTTCAAGGTCTCGGACATGGCCTATGCGATGCTGATCGAGCATGCCGTGGCGCGGCCGGCGCCATACCTTGCGCGCGCCAAATGGGTGCAGCTCGTCAGCAACAATTCGCTGCCGGATGCCGAGCTTGCCGGCTATCTCGCCCAGGCTCATGCGCTGATCGTGGCGAAGCTGACGCGGAAGGCCCGCAAGGAACTGGGCCTCGGTTAAGCCAATCGAATTGACCTTCGCGCGATATCTGACTAAAGTCAGACATCATGCTCGACCCCGTTTCTCGCGTTCGCCGCTTCAACCGTGCCGTCACCTCCGCCGTCGGTGCGCTCGATACCTCGTTTCTTGGGCGCGGCCGCCCGCTCGGCGCGGCGCGTGTGCTCAATGCGATTGGGCACGGCCGTTCGGACGTGGCCGATATCCGCGACTATCTCGGCCTGGATTCCGGTCTGATGAGCCGGCTGCTGCGCAGCCTGGAAGAGGACGGTCTGGTCGAGACCGCCGCGCATGAGGACGATGCCCGCCGCCGGGTCGCGACATTGACGCGTGCAGGCCGGCGCGAGTTCGCGGCCTATGAGGCGCTGTCGAACACGCAGGCCGAGGGCTTGCTCGCGCGGCATTCGCAGGCTGACGCCCTGCTGGCAGCGATGGACCTGATCGCGTCCGCATTGACGCGCGAGCGTGTTGCGCTGGAGGAGATGGATCCGCGGAGCGAGCAAGCGCGCTACTGCCTCGGCGAGTATTATGCCGAGCTTGGCCGCCGCTTCAGGCAGGGCTTCGACGTCTCGCTGTCGCGCGACCCTGACGCCAAGGACATGCGCCGCCCGCGCGGCAGCTTCATCGTCGCGATGTCGGACACACTGCCGATCGGCTGCGTGGGCCTGAAGGGAACCGATCACGGTTACGCCGAGATCAAGCGGCTGTGGGTGGCGCCCGCCGCGCGCGGATTGCGGCTCGGCCGGCGCCTGATGGACGCGACCGAGAGCGCCGCGCGCGAGTTCGGCATCACGCTGCTGCGGCTCGACACCAACAGCGCGCTGCCCGAGGCCGGCCAGCTCTACCGCACGACGGGCTGGCGCGAGATCCCACGCTACAATGACGATCCCTACCCGGACCTGTTTTTCGAGAAGCGCATCTGATGCGGATGAGTATCGTCACCTCGTCCGCGTCGGGCGCACGACGATCTCGTTGACGTCGACGTCATCGGGCTGCTCGATGGCGAAGCGCACCACGCGGGCGATGGCGTCTGGCTGAAGCGCAATCGCCCGATACGTCTTCATCGCCTCGGCGGCCACGGGATCGGTGATGGTGCCCGCGAGCTCGCTTTCGACCACGCCGGGATGGATGCAGGTGACGCGGATATTGTCGTGCTCCTGGCGCAGGCCATCCGAGATCGCTCGCACCGCATATTTCGTGGCGCAGTAGACGGCTGCCGTCGGCGACACGCTCAGCGCACCGATCGAAGCGATGTTGACGATTTGGCCGGAGCCGCGCGCCACCATCTCCGGCAGCACGGCGGCGATGCCGTAGAGCACGCCCTTGATGTTGACGTCGACCATCCGGTCCCACTCCTCGACCTTGAGCGAGGCCATCAGCGACAGCGGCATCACGCCGGCATTGTTGACGATGACGTCGACGCGGCCCCACAGGCCGCGCGCGGCGTCGGCAAAGGCGGCAACGCTGGCGCGGTCGGTGACGTCGAGCGGATGCGCGAGCGTCGTTCCGCCCCGCCCGTTCAACTCAGCCGCGAGCGCGTTCAGGCGGTCGGTGCGCCGCGCGCCGAGCAGAACCTTCGCGCCGGATGCGGCCAGCTCGCGGGCAATGCCTGCGCCGATACCGCTGGAGGCGCCGGTGATGAGAATGACTTTGTCGATTGGCATGAGGTTCTTCCCGTTGCTTTCGGAGTGATTGCGGGAAGATGGACCGGCGCCATCGCTGTGATAAGACGACGATCCCTAACCACACTGACAAGCTACGCTAACCGATGGAACCAGACCTCAACGCCCTCGCCGTCTTTGCGCTGGTCGCCGAAGAGCGGAATTTCCGCGCCGCCGCCGACCGTCTCGGCGTAACCCGCTCGGCGGTAAGCCAGACGATCCGGCGGCTGGAGGAAACGCTCGGCATCGCGCTGGTCCAGCGCACCACGCGTAGCGTCAGCCTGACCGAAGCCGGCGAGCGGCTGCATGCGGAGGTCGCGCCCGCGATCGCGGACATGCGCGCCGCGCTCGACGGCACCGAGGCACTGCGCGGGCGGCCACGCGGATTGCTGCGCCTCGCCGTCTCCTCGATCGCCGAGCATTTTCTCTCGGGGCGCTTTCTTGCGGACTTCGCCGACGAGAACCCGGAGGTGCAGCTCGACATCACCGTGACGGATGCGGAATTCGACATCGTCGCCGCCGGCTATGACGCCGGCGTCCGCCTTGGCGAGGTCATCGAGCAGGACATGATTGCGGTGCCGATCGCCGGCGAGGAACGCCAGCTCGCCGTCTGCGCGCCGGATTTCCGCGCCCGCTTCGGCGTGCCCTCGCATCCGTCCGAGCTTGCGTCCTTTCGCTGTATCGGCTGGCGTCCGGCGCCGAACGTTGTCCCCTATCGCTGGGAGTTTGCCGACGGCGGCAAGGAGTTCAGCGTCGCGGTCGCGCCCGAGATCACGACCAACGACATGGCGCTGATGATCAAGCTGGCGGTGGCCGGCGCCGGCATCACCTTCGGCATGGAGGCGAGCTTTCGCCCCGCGATCGCGCGCGGCGAACTGGTGGCGATCCTGGAGGACTATTGCCCCTGCTTCGCCGGATTCTATCTCTACTACCCGAGCCGCCGCAACGTCGCACCGAAGCTGCGCGCCCTGATCGAGCATCTGCGGCGGCGCGCGTGAACCGGAAGGAGCCCGTATGGAGAAAGAAGAGCTCGCCGGCATCTACCGTGCCTACATCGCCTGTCTGAACCGGCAGGATTGGCCGGCGCTCGGGCAGTTCGTGCATGATGAGGTCGCCCGCAATGCGCGGCCGCTCGGGCTGTCCGGCTACCGCGCGATGCTGGAGCAGGATTTTCGGGAGATACCCGACCTGCAATTCCACATCGAGATGCTCATCATCGATCCACCCCGCATCGCGGCACGACTGAAGTTCGATTGCACGCCGGTCGGGACGTTCCTTGGGCTTGCCGTCAACGGAAGGCGCGTGTCGTTTTGCGAGAACGTGTTCTACGAATTTGGCAACGACAAGATCCGGCGGGTCTGGTCAGTGATCGACAAGACCGCGATCGAGGCGCAGCTCTGAACTTGCGCCTCGATGTCGAACCTACGCCGCCGCCGGCGCCACCTCGCCTTGCGGCTTCGCGAACGGCCTGAAATTCATCGCCATCAGGAAGGCGCCTAGGCCCATCGCCCAGGAAGCAATGTAGAGCCAGGCGTAGCTGGAGAAGGCGTCGTAGATCAGGCCACCGGCGAGCGGGCCCGTCGCCATGCCGAGGCTGCCGGCCATCGCGGTGCCGCCGATCACCGTGCCCATCATCCGCAGCGGAAAGTTTTCGCGGATCAGCACCGCGTAGAGCGGCATGGTGCCGGCATAGATGAAGCCGAACACGGCGCCGACGGCGTAGAAGGTCGCGAGCTGATGGGCGAAGACGTAGGCGAGCGCGCCGAACGCCTGGAGCAGAAGCCCCGAGACCAGCACGCGCTTGGCCCCGAAGCGGTCGCCCATCAGGCCGAAGGCGATGCGCCCGCCGAGACCGGCAAAACCCTCGATGCTGTAGATCGTCACTGCCGCGACCAGCGGGATGCCGCAGCTCACGGCATAGCTGACGGTGTGGATGATCGGACCGGAATGGGTGGCGCAGCAGAAGAAGTTGGTCGCGAGCAAGATGAGGAATTGCGGCGAGCGTAGCGCCTCGCCCATCGACATCTCGCTCTGCGCGGCCCGCTCGCCCGTTGGTGCGACCACGACCTGCGCTAGCGCCGGCGGGCGGCGCACCAGGAACGAGACCGGAATCATGATGGCGCCGACGACGAGCGCGATGATCTGCATCGAGGTGCGCCAGTCATGGTTCGAGACGAGCCAGGCCGCGAGCGGCGCCATCGTCATCGGCGCCACGCCCATGCCGGCCGACACCAGCGACACGGCAAGGCTGCGATGGGTATCGAACCAGCCGGTCACGGTCGCCATCATCGGTGCGAAGATCGCCGCGCAGGAGGCGCCGACCAGAAGGCCGAACACGAACTGGAACACGATCAGGGAGGTCGCATGGCTCGCCGCGAACAGGCTGAGCGCCAGCACCGTCGATCCCGTCAGCACCACCGGCAGCGGCCCGAACCTGTCGGACAGCGTGCCCCAGACCATGCTGGTGAAGGCCATGGCCAAAAAGCCGATCGTCATCGCGCTGGAAATGCCGGTCACGGACCAGCCGGTGTCCTTGGCGATCGGCTGCAGGAACACCGGCAGCGAAAACATGCCGCCGATCGCGACGCAGCCGAGCAGTCCGCCGGCGGCGACGACCACCCAGCGATAGTTGGAGGAAGTCATTTCGGTCTCCCGTCAGGTCTGTCTGGGTGGAAGACGAACGGGAACAGCGCCGGCCGACAATGGAACGTCATTCTTGCCGCACGCTTTTGTGACCAACACAAAGTCGAAAAACAAGCCCATGCGCAGTAGCCGGCCGCTGTCGAATCAATGACTTACGAGGCAGATGATTTGCGACAACCGGTGACGCGATTTGACTCGTCGGGCAAAACACCGGCACCATACCATCATCCCGCTCTTCCAGATCCCGCCTACCCCCGCGATCGTGACGTCGCGATCCAGGGCTCGCCGCGCGATAGCGGCGAGGTCCGCGGCCGTATTCGCTCTTCATCGCGGCACGCTCTCGCCATCCCATATCGCCAACTCCAGGGACGCATCCATGCCCAAGATCGACATCGCTGCCGTGCCAACGCGAAAGGGCTCCGGTTATCCGGCGCCCTTCAATGCGCCTTGCGCTGATCGCATCCGCCAGCGACTCGGCGACGCCGGGGGCCTGAGGGATTTCGGGGTCAATCTGATGCGCCTGCCACCGGGCGGCTGGTCGAGCCAGCGGCACTGGCATTCGCACGAGGACGAGCTCGTCTATGTGCTCGAAGGCGAAGTCACGCTGATCGAGGACCACGCGGAAACCGTGCTGCGAGCGGGCGACTGCGCCGCCTTCCCGAAGGCCAGCGGCAACGGCCATCACATGGTCAACCGGTCGGATGCAACGGCCGTCTATCTCGAGATCGGCTCGCGCTCACCCGATGACCTCATCACCTGCTCCGATGTCGACATGATGAGCCCGGCATCCGACGGCCGATTCCTGCACAAGGACGGCACGCCCTATCCGGCGTGACGTCTCACAGCGCCGCACCACGGCGCCACGTGCTGACGGTGAGCCAGACCGCCGAGACCAGGAAGTACAGCGCGCCGACCGCAGCGTAGCCCGCGACGTTCGCGATCGACGGGATTGCGGGCATCGCGGCCTGAACGATGAAGAAGCCGCCTGCCAGCGCCGACTGGCCTCCGCTGAGCACCATCGCCCATTGGGCGCCGTAGCTCTTCCAGCGCCGGACCGCCGTGCCGAGCTGAAGCAATCCGGAAAGGATCGCCCACGCGCCGAAGATCCCGAGCACCCAGTTCATGCTCACCCGCAAGGCCAGGATGACCGCGATGGTGGTCGCGAGGCTGACCAGCACGTTCAGGGCCTGGGTGCGGTTTTGGTTCAATCCGCCGCTGCAGAACGCGTCGAGATAATTGGCTGCGGCGTCCCATGCCGGATAGGCGACGAGCAACGTTCCCGCGATTGCCGCAGACGACGGCGCGACGGCAAAGGCGGCAATGACCCAGGCAACGGAAAACGCACCGCGAAGGAAATAGTATTGCTTCAGCCATTGCGCACGGTCGGACGTATCCGAAGCCATCCCAAGATCTCTCATTTTCTCTTCCTTACCTACTAGTTGGTAGATTTCTTGCGAAACGAAATCGCCTCGCCGTTCAGATCGATTGCAGCAGTGTCGATTGCGTCAGTGCCTGGGGGAAAGCCGATCCAGCAGCGGCCGGGCGATGATCCCGAACATTTTCGGATCGCCATAGGCCCGCGCCGACAGCATCGCGCCGTGAACGGTGGCCATGAATCCTTCGGCCTCGACCCGAGCCGTGCCGGAGAGCTGGAGCCGCCCCTGCCGCTTGCCGCGCTCCATCACCGATGTCAGCCACGACGCCAGCGAGCGGAAGTGAGCCCGGACCTCGAGCGCGACCTCCTCTGGCAGGATCGGAAGCTCGCTGGCGAGCAGCGCGCAAACGCAGAACGGAGCCGTCGCGTCCTTGATGCACGCTTCCCAATACGCGACATAGCTCTTGAGCTGCTCGCCGGGGTCCGGGACGTTGCGCTCCATGGCCGCCAGCCCCGCCTGGGCTTCCTCGCGATATCGCGACACGAGGGTGCGGACCAGATCGACCTTGCTGGCGAAATGGTGGTGGATGCTCGGTTTGCGGATGCCGACGATCTCGGCCACATCGGCGTAACTGAAGCCGTTGTAGCCGCCTGCAATGATCAGCGTACGGGCGCAGTCCAGAATGTCGTCGGCGGTCGAGGAAATCTTGGTCATTGTGGGTTAGCTACCTTCCAGTTGGTAGGCCGTCAAGATCGGCGTGCTTCAACCCTCCGTGAGTGGTAGGAGCCGTGCATGACCATCCGCCCCATCGTCCGTTACCCCGATCGCCGGCTCGCGATGCCGGCACGCCCGGTCACCGTGTTCGACGACGGTTTGCGTGAGCTCGCGCAGGACCTGCTCGACACCATGCGCGCCGCGCCCGGCATCGGCATCACCGCGCCGCATATCGGCGTGCCCTTGCGCGTCGTCGTGCTCGAGCTCGACGCCAAGGGTGGCCCCCTCACCTACGTCAATCCGGTCATTGAATGGACGTCACCCGAGATGATCCTGCACCGCGAAGGCAGCGTCTCGATGCCCGGCGTCAACGACGAGGTGCAGCGCCACGCCCGGGTGCGGATCAGCTACCACGATCTCGACGGCGAATTGCAGAGCGAGGAGTCGGACGGCCTGCGCGCCGTGTGCCATCAGCACGAGATCGACCAGCTCGACGGCATGTTCTGGATCCAGCGGCTGTCGCGGCTGAAGCGCGAGCGGCTGGTGAAGAAGTACGAGAAGATGTCGCGGGGCTAGAGGACTAGCGGACGCGCAATCCACCCGCCCCACCACGACGGGCAACAGTTGCTGGATGACGCCAGCGGCCTTTGCTTTCGTGCAGCCGCTGGCGAGACCTTCGCACCCTCGCTCAGATCATCCTGCGTTGCCGGGAACAGGCGTGTTGAGCAGCTGCTGCTCCCACAGGTACGCAATGCCGCTACCGCCGGCATGCTGCGTGATCACCTCTGTCAGCGCCACAGCTTGATCGGTCCGAGCCCAATCGCGCTGCCATTCGGCCGCCAGCGCCAGCCAGGTCATCATATTCGCCCCCGCCGCAATCATCCGCTGGATTGCGACCTCGTGGGCCTCCACTGACACGGCGCCAGAGGCATCGGTGATCACCGTTACATCCCAGCCTTCGCCGAGGGCCTGAATCGCCGGCATCGCAACGCAGATTTCGGTCCACAGGCCGGCGATGATGAGCTGCTTGCGGCCCGTGGCCTTGACGGCGTCCACCACCCTTCGGTCCTGCCAGGTGTTGATGAACGTCCGGTCGATCACGTCCTGGCCAGGAAAGACATCCGTGATCTGAGGGAACAGGAGACCACCCCGCTCAGCGATCACCGTGGTCAGGATCGTAGGGACACCGAAGGCCTTCGCGGCCTTGGCCAGACCTGTCGTATTGTTGATCACCATCTGCGGTTCGTGGCTGTTCACGTTCGCGAGCTGGTAAGGCTGGTGGTCGATCAGAACGAGCACCGAGTCTTCGGGACGAAGAAGCGAAGCAAGGCCGTTACGAAAGTTCATCGTTGCATCCTCTATTGCCGTTGTGAGCGGCACTTGTTTTTTAAAGACGTACGCCAGCAGCGACGTAGCCAACGCCGAGATTGGTGTTCCCGAGTGCGATGCGGTAGTGTCGCATTGCGGCACGCTGTGTCGCGAAATGAGGAACGCTTAATTGGATATCGAAGAGATACAGACGTTCGTCGAAGTCGCTGATACCGGGGGAATTTCATCCGCCGCGCTTCGGCTGGGCGTCGCCAAATCGATCGTCAGTCGTCGGCTCCTCCGGCTTGAAGAGGAACTTGGCGTCCAACTCCTTGCACGAACGACCCGCGGGGCTGCGCTCACGGAAGCCGGCGTTACCTTCCGCGATTATGCAGCCAGAGTCAGCGCTGAGATCGATGCAGCGAGGGAGGCGATCCTACCCGCTGGAGAGCTGCGAGGCCGCTTGCGGGTTGCAGTGCCGTTTTCCTTCGGCCCGACCCACTTCGCTCCCATCCTGTCGGAAATGGCCCGACGTCATCCCCAGCTCCAGATCCACACCTGCTACAGTGATCGCTTCGTCGATCTCGTCACGGAGGGTTACGATTGTGCGATACGGGTTGGTTATCTTCAGGACTCCAATTTGATCGCAAGACGCGTCGGCGCCGTCTATGGAAAGCTTGTCGCGAGCCCGGATTACATCAAGGCCCATGGGGCGCCTGAATCGCCGGAGGAACTCCTCGCCCACGAGGCCCTCATGCAGAGTACCGAAGCGTGGCAGCTCATGGATGGCGACAAGGTCGTCACGGTTCGTCCGCAGGGACGCTTCAAGGCCGACAACGGCACAGCTCTGGTCTTGGCCGCAACGGCAGGACTCGGAATCGCCTATCTTCCCGACAGCCTCACCCGCGAATATGTCGCCTCCGGAGCGCTTGTGCCGGTCATGACACGATATCCCCCGCCTCCGGCGGGTGCATATGTGATCCGCCCACCGGGTCAGCATCCCGCGCGGAAGATACGGGTCCTCACGGAATTGCTTATCGAGTATTGTGAGCCCGCTCGGCCCCCTGCGTGAACTCCCCCGCCGGCGTGGTCTTCAGATCTGGATCACGAAGGCGACGACTGACGGTCGTTGCCGGATCCAGCGGCTGTCGCGGCACACTGGGGTCCTAGCAGCGCTATTTCAGCGGCAAGAACAAATCCGCGACCGTTTCATGCTCGGGCACTTCCGGGAAGAAGCTCAGCCGCTGGCAATAGATCGGGAAGTCGCGGGCTTCCTCGCCGCTGGCCGGAAGCCAGTCGCGATAGAGGTAGAGCGCGGCGGGCTCCAGATTGTCGGTGTAGCCGACGATTCGCAGCACGGCGCAGCGTCCGCCAGGGATCTCGCCGGCCTTGATCTCTTCGCCATTCGCCTCGATCGGCTGGTCGGTGCCAACACAAAGGTCCGTGCTATAGTCAGCCGACGACGCAGGACGCCGCTCGGATCGCCAGACGTTGAAGGTCGGGCTTGTCCTGGGGTGCAGGCCGGCGGCTCTGCGCCAAGCGATGAACCGCTGGATGGTGGCGCCGAGCGTCGCCGGGTCGCCCCGATGCTCCATGATCGCCACCCGCGTGGCGGGCACCTCGCGTATCGTCACATCGTCACTGCTAAACGTCTTCATGAGCGTGTTCCTCGCATTGTCTAGAGGCCCGAAGGCCGCAAGCCACGGCTCCCAGTCGGGAGACTTCCGGAACGACGACGGCGATTGCCCGAACCGTTGCCGAAAGGCGCGGGCGAAGGCGTCTGGCGTATCGTAACCGGCATCCATCGCAATATCAGTGACGCTTTGCGCTTTACCGTAGGCCAGCTGATGCGAAGCGCGCTTCATGCGGGCCAACTGGACATAGCGATGCACTGACAACCCGAAGGTCGCGGTGAATTGCCGGTGGAAATGAAATTTCGAGAACGCGGCAACTGCGCTTAACCCGTCCAGGTCCAGATCATGGTCGAGATGCCGGTCGATATGATCCAGCACCCGTCGCATCCGGTCCTGATAGTTTTGCAACGCCGCCTTCATCTTCGCTCCTTCCGTGGCGGCTCCATCTAGTCGCAGACGGACGTGACGCGCTCGACCGATCTTGCGGTTTTGGCACACCGTCGTCGCCCGGCTCGACCGGGCGACCCAGTACGCCGCGGCCTCTCGGTTCAGCCACGATCGTCTCTGGAATACTGGATCGCCCGATTGAATCGGGCGATGACAGCGAGTGTGTGGCGCAGCCTACCCGCCCGCCATCAGCGCCTTCGCCAACGCCATATAAGCCGGCAGCGTCACGGGATCGTTGGCGGCGTTGCCCGCGACGGGGTGCGATGCGTAGCGCGCGATCACCATCTCGGCCTTGGGATCGACATAGATGCCCTGGCCGTAAACGCCGCGCGCCATGTAGGCGCCGTGGGCGTTGTGGCTGACCCACCATTGGTTGCGATAGGAGGCGCCGGGCAAGGTGGTGTAGCCGGCGGGCTTGAATTTTTCGGGATCGCCGCCGCGCGCGATGTCCTCGACCACGGATGATGGCACGATCTGGCGGCCGTTGAAGCGGCCGTGGTTGCGCATGGTCTCGCCGAAGCGGGCAAGATCGCGCAGTGTCGTGGAAAGACCGCCGCCGCCGCTTTCGGTGCCGATGCGGTCGACGTGATAATACGCGTCTTCCTCCGCACCCATCGGCTGCCAGATGCGCTCGGACAGAAAATCGGACAGCGTCATGCCGCCGGCGCGCCTGATGATCCAGGCCAGCACGTCGGTGTTGACGGTCTTGTACGCAAAGACCTTGCCGTGCTCGCCCTGCTTCTTCTGCGCCATGAGGAAATCGAAAATGGTGGTCGGGCCGTCATAACCAGGCTCGATCGGCGCCATGCCGTTTGCGCGCCGCAATCCCCACACGGCGGAATTCTTGTCGGTGTAGACCTCGGTGTATGCAAGCCCCGTGGTCATATCCATGACCTCGTGCACGCGCGCATCGCCAAACCCGCTGGCCTTCAGCTCCGGCACATAGTCGATGACAGGCGCCTGCGGATCGATCCAGCCATCGGCCACCAGAATGCCGGCAAGCACGCCGGTGAACGACTTCGTCACCGACATTCCGATATGCGGCTTGTGCGGTTTCAACGCGCCGAAATAGCGCTCATAGATCAGCTTGCCCCGATGCAGCACCGCGATGCCGTCCGCATAGGTCTCCTCCAGCATCTTTGCGAAGGTCATGGGGCGGCCGTCCATCGTGGTCGATGCGACCGCGCCGATGTCGTGGTCCTCGCGCGGCAGCGGCGAGGCCGGCCCTGCCCCGCGCCAGACGTTCACCGTCGGTACCAGCTGCCGGACATTGCTCCACGCCCAGCGCAGCTCGGGAAAGCTGCGGAACGAGCCGTTCTGGAAGGTGATGGTGCGATCCGGCGCCGGCGGAAAGCCCTTCATCCAGCCGACGGTCTCGGGGTCGGTCTCGGCGGCGGTTGCGGGCTGTTGGCTGGGGGCGATCGCAGTGGACATGCAAGCTGGCTCCGGAGAGGACGATGCGGATGTCGTATCACGGCCGAACGTGACGGACATCCGACGTTTGCGCCGGATCCCTGCGCGCCGATCAGATCGGCGGCAGCGCCAGCCGGCTCACCACCGCGCTGTCGCACTCCCCAGCACGGTCCGTCCCTGTGTGAACGCGCAGGTCCCACCATTGCAGATTGGAACGCGCTCATCCGACAGATTGCGCGCATTCAGGGCCAAGCGTATGCCGCGATAGTCGTAATGCACGCCCGCATCAAACGCCGTGACCGCGGGATTCCTGATCGTATTGACTTCGTCCGCCCACGTCTGCCCGATCCATCGCGCACCCGCACCGACGCCAAAGCCTGCAAGCAGGCCATTCTGCCAGGTGTAATCGAGGAAGATCGCCGCCTGCTGCAACGGCACACCGATCGGCCCCTTGCCGAGATCAAGGCCATTGCTGCGCGTCACGGTGGCATCGGTATAGCTGTAGGACGCGACACCTTTGAGACCCTCGGCCAGCGACAGCACGGCCTCGAGCTCGGCGCCGCGCGAACGAACCTGACCGGTCTGCACCGAAAAAGTCGGAAAGGCCGGATCGATGGTCAACACGTTGTCCTTGGTGAGGTTGAACCAGGTCGCGGTGAAGTAACTGTTCCAGCCTAGCGGCTGATACTTGATACCGGCTTCAAACGATTCACCCGTCGTTGGCGCGAATGGTGTGCCGCCGCGCTGGGGTGCCGTCGTGCCGGTCAGCGGCAGAAACGATGTCGCATAGTTCACATAAGGGGCAAGCCCCGACTCGAACAGATACAACAATCCGGCGCGGCCGGTGAACTTGCTCGGCTCGCTGTTGCTCGTCACACCCGTCAGGTCGTTGCGGTTCGAAAGTTCGGCAAAATCCTGCCGACCGCCGATGGTCAGCCGCCAGCCACCCCACGCCATCTGGTCTTGTGCGTAAAGCCCGACCTGGCCGAGCGTTTGGCTGTTGGTGCTCATGAGCCCCAGGGGCATCGTCGGCGCCGAACTGCCGTAAACCGGATTGGTCAGATCGAGCGACGGCGCCAGGCCGGCATAATAGTCCAGCGTCGTGCTTTGCCGGAAATAATCAACACCCGCGAGGACCGTATGCTTGATCGGACCGGTGGCCAGCTTGGCCTCGATCTGGTTGTCGACGTTGAACGTGTTCAGCCGCTCCCGGAAGGTCGCCGCGTAGCGGTTGAGCGTGCGGCCATCCGGCGACAGACTGAGCGCATCGACCATGTTGCCCTCGAACGACACATGTCCGAGCCGGACATGCTGCCGGAATGCCAATGCCTCATTGAAGCGATGCTCGAGCCTGTAACCGACCGAGGCCTGCCACTGCGTGAGCGCGTCGAATGCGGGGTCGCCGAGACGAATATTGGTGACCACGCCGGTCACCGGGTTGCGCAGGTAATACGGCCACATCGACGTCTTGCTGCGCTCGTACTCGGCCAGCACGGTCAGCGTCGTATCCTCGCTCAGCTTGGCGGTCACGCTCGGGGCGAAAAACACGCGGTCGTCCCACGTCCCGGGAATCTGCGTGCCGCTGTCGCGCACCAGCCCGGTGAAGCGATAGAGCAGCTTGTCGTTATCAAGGCTCGGTCCGCTGAAGTCGAAGCGCCCCTGGTAGCGATCGAAATTGCCGATATCGAGGCCAACCTCGTTGAGCCGCCTGTCGAGCGGCATCTTGCTCACATAGTTCACCATGCCACCGGCTTCATTGGCGCCGTACAGCACCGACGACGGACCGCGCATCACCTCGATGCGCTCGGCGCCATAGGGCTCGTTGCGGAAATAGGCGAACGAGCCGTTGCCCTGCCGCAAGCCGTCCCGATAATTGCCGTACTGGTTGGCCGCAAATCCCCGGATCAGAAACTGATCATAACGCGGGTCGAAGCCGTATGGCTGCGTCTGCACACCGGCAGTGTAGGCTAGCGCCTCGCCGACGGTTCGCGCTCCGGTGTCGCGGATCTGGTCCTGCGTCACGACCGAGACGGACTGCGGCGTCTCGATCAGCGGCGTATTCGTCTTAGTGCCGGTGGCGCTGCGCGTTGCGACGAAGCCCTGGACCGGACCGATCGCACTCTGAAGAGTCGTGGCCGACACCGGAGCTGCTGCAGCAATCTGCGCCTCCCTGCGCGGATTCGGGCGCCGCACCGATCGTCGCATCTCGCTTGCGGCACCGGGCCGCGCGGACTGCGCGCGGCGGGCTTGCTGCGGCTTTGGAGCATCGACCGTCACTGGTGGTAGCTGAGATTGAGCGTAACTCTTGCCGTCAAGTCCTGCATCCAACACGAACAAACTGCAGGTCGCGAGAAAACCATGCCTCACGGCATTCAAACTCAGCATTCCAATCCCCGGTAAGCAAAAAATCAGACGCGGACTTATGGGCACATGGAGACGAGGAAGCGAAATTGAATGGGTCTAAAGAATGTCGTCTCGTCGCGACTGTGGCGTTGTTGCGACTCCGATCCTGTATGCGCAGCTGCGACAATCTGGCATCGCGCCCCTGATGGATGGCGTGGCGAACGCTGCGTCAAACCGCCCCGCAGCGACGTTGAACAAACACCGGCTTCAGGCGTCTACCGTCCCACCCTGTCAACTCAGGCGCAGAACGGAAGGATCCCATGAAGGTTCGCAAGTTTGCCGTGGCGGATGCGTCGTTCGAACGCTCCCCCGGGCAGGACGGAGACATTTTTGCAGGCAATGTGATCGACCAACGCCACGGCGGCCCGATCACCATCGGATTCGGCCGTTATGCGCCGAACCAGAGCCTCGACGAACAGCTCGCTGTCGACGACGTCATGCTCGTGCTGGAGGGCAAGCTGTCGGTGTCGAGTGAAGCCGGCACCGTCACCGCCGGCCCCGGCGAGATCATCTACATGCCCAAGGGCGAGAAGGTCACCATCCGCTCGCACGAGCAAGGCGCCGTCACGGCCTACGTCACCTATCCACATTGGCAGGAGGCGCGCGAGTGAGACGTTTCGGGTTCGGCACAGCTCTCAAGCCCTCTTGCCGCTCCGCTTGGTCAGCGGTGCATTGCGCCGCTCCCGCTTGCCGCGCGCGATCTCGGTCGCCAGCGCGTCCAGCTTCGGCTCCCAGAAAGTCCTGAACCGACCGACCCACGCATCCACCGCCTGAAGTCCGGCGACGTCGACCGAGTAGAGGCGCCGTTGCGCTTCGGCCCGAACGGTCGCAAAGCCGCTCTCGCGCAGCACCTTCAGATGCTGCGACACGGCGGCTTGCGTGATGCCGAATTCGGCGCCGATCGCCTCCACGACCTCCCCGGAGGCCATCTCTCCCGGAGCGAGCAATTCGAGGATGCGTCGGCGCACGGGATCGGCGAGAACTTCGAAGACGTGCATCAGCTTCCCGTGCCGGGGTGCGCTATGTCAGGCGGCATCTCGCCGCGATAGAAGGCAATGGTCCGGTCCGAGCGCTGCTTCGCCGAGGCCGCATCCACCCCGCTCGCGACATGCGCTGCGCGCCAATACTCACCGCTCCCGGTCATGAATTCCTTGCCCTCGGGCGAGCCCATCCACGCCTCGGCCGTCTCGTGGTCGACCGATGCCCCTGTCGCAACGTATCGCTCGAGCCCGGCAATGGCGAGGTCCCAACCGATGCCGACCGCACCCGGACCGAACTGATTCCAATGATCCTCGATGATCGCGCTGTGCTCAAGCGTCAAGCGCGCCTGGCTCCGTTCTGCCGCCAGCGTGACGTCGATCCAGCTCACCGCGCCTGCAAATTCCCACGTCGCCGCAAAATGAGTTGGCGGCGCGCAGGCCGTGATGGTGCCGCCCGCGTTGCCCTTGAGCTGATACCTTCCGCCGAGCTGGAGATCTCCCTCCACCGGCAGAAACCAGCGCGGGATGCGTTCCCTGCTCGTCACCGCATCCCAGAGGTCGTCGACGCTGGTGTCGTAGAGCCGCGTCAAGGTGACCGCACTGGCGGCCTTCCCGTCCTTCTCGAAATTGCGCACCGAACGCGTGACAAGTCCCAACACCCTGGCAACGTCGATCTCCATCGCGGTCCTCCTTCTGGTTTCGGAGAGAAATATCGGCAGAGGCTTATATAAGTCAATACTTATATTATAGGATGCGACCCTCGCCGTGGCACGATGGGTTCCGCTGCACACTTTGAGCGCGCGAGCGCGCGCCGAACTTCGCGCGCTTCATCCTCGACCTCGCGGACTTCAACCGGGGTTGCTGCGCCCGCCGCCGGCAGACCGCCCTTGCGCTGGCGTTACCCCAGTACCGATGCTACGAGGCTGCACGCACAGGATGAATCACGGATGACTTCTCAAGGAAGTCCATTCTCAACGGAATCCAGGAATGAATGTAACTGTCTCGATTGTCGTCGTGGCCGCCGAGCTTCTCGTCAGCGCGCTAAGTGCCTTCATCTCGATTGCCGCGCTTGGCTTTGCAGGAGAGGCCACCCGATCCAAGGACCTGACGGCCTTCGGCTGGATCCTCGGGGCTCTCTACATCATCGTCGCCCTGACGCCCTCGTCGCAACCGCATGGGTGGCTTACAGACGGTTCGTTTCGGACAAGGCATTTCCGGCGCTCGAAGTCATCTCGTCGCCGTATCTGGTCCCGGTGGTGCTGTTGGTTGGCGCCGCGATTTTCAGCGTCGGGCTGCTGGCGTTCCAGAACGGCGCGGGGTTGGCGCCGCGATAATTTCGCGAGGGTGATGGGTTTCGCTGCGCTCTACCCATCCTACGGGCTCCGCATCATACCAATTCTCGGCAATGTTCTCATTGCTTGAAACAATGCTCGCGGTGCCACTTTAGAAAATGCGGATTAGGCCGATCCGACGGCCTTCTTGGCTCAAGTGCACGACCGGACTTGTTGATGATCGATCGGACTCCTTCCAGGTCGTTTGTCTGGCGCGAGATCAGTATTTCCAGATCATCGGCCAAGCTGATCAAACCACGGTCGAACATCCAATGTGCGGTACCGGACAGAGCGATCCCATTGCTCACGATGTCGGGCCCATGTGCCTCGACTGGCCGTATGTGAGCAGCCGCGACTTCCGCACGCCCCATTCCGTTAATGAGCTTCAGCCCCGTAATGGCGCAACGCTCATCATAGGCGCGGAGCACGATGCGGCGAAAAACGCGATCGCGCAAAATTCTCGACACTGTCAGGCTAACACGGTCACGCTGCTGCTCGAAGTGGAACGGTACCTGCTCCTCATTAAGATCGAGTGGCCGAACGTCATCATCGCGCCGCGGCAGCAGCGGCGCATTCTCGGCCAAACCAAGTTCGCATATTCTGTTGAAATCGTCGGGAGCGATCGGCCGGACTGCCGACTGGGCACGCCCTGAAACTCGTCCCTGCTCATTCAGGACGCCGCGCTCCACGGGACCAGTCGGTCCGTTGAAGGGCACCGGATTGGCAAAATCGAGATAACTTCCGGGCTCAATCAGAGCAAGATACATCCCTGAAGCACCGGAGTCGGGAATGATCTGTTGAACCCGAGCGATTGCAAAATAACCGCGTGTCTCGGCGACTTTGCTCGGCTCGTAGTAGATTATCCAATCACCGACGCAGGCTTCAACGCGGCGAAGATACTGACTGGGAAATTGATATTGTTCAGCAGGGCTGTCATCGTAGATCGAGTCCGATCGGTGGATGAATATCCCAAATCCCATGATTTAACCGGTGCCGCCTCTGCGAGGCGTTAGAGATCGAATGGGCAACTCCCCCTACTCCCACTCGATCGTCCCGGGCGGCTTGCTCGTCACGTCGTACACCACCCGGTTCACGCCCTTCACCTCGTTGATGATGCGCGTGGCGGTCTCGCCCAAAAACTTCATGTCGAACTGGTAGAAGTCCGCGGTCATGCCGTCGGTTGAGGTGACGGCGCGGAGGCCAACCACATAGTCATAGGTGCGGCCGTCGCCCATGACGCCCACCGTCTTCACCGGAAGCAGCACGGCAAAGGCCTGCCAGATTTCGTCGTAGAGGCCGTGCTTGCGGATCTGGTCGATGTAGACGGCATCGGCCTTGCGCAGGATGTCAAGCTTGTCGCGGGTGATGTCGCCGGGGCAGCGGATGGCGAGGCCCGGGCCCGGGAACGGGTGGCGGCCGACGAAGATTTCGGGCAGGCCGAGCTCGCGGCCGAGCTTGCGCACCTCGTCCTTGAACAGCTCGCGCAGCGGCTCGACGAGCTTCATGTTCATGCGCTCGGGGAGGCCGCCGACATTGTGGTGCGACTTGATGGTGACTGAAGGTCCGCCGGTGAAGGAGACGCTCTCGATCACATCGGGATAGAGCGTGCCCTGCGCCAGGAAGTCGGCGCCGCCGATCTTCTTGGCTTCCTGCTCGAACACCTCGATGAAGAGGCGGCCGATAGTCTTGCGCTTGGTTTCGGGATCGGTGACGCCTTCGAGCTCGCCCAAAAACTGCTTCGAGGCATCCACGTGCACGAGCGGGATGTTGTAGTGGTGGCGGAACAGGTCGACCACGGTCTTGGCTTCGTCGAGGCGGAGCAGGCCGTGATCGACGAAGACGCAGGTGAGCTGGTCGCCGATCGCTTCGTGGATCAGCACGGCCGCGACGGCGGAATCGACGCCTCCGGAGAGGCCGCAGATCACCTTGCCCTTGCCGACCTGCGCGCGGATCTTGGCGATCTCCTCCTCGCGGAAGGCGCGCATGGTCCAGTCGCCGGAAAGGCCTGCAATCTTGCGGACGAAGTTGCGGATGAGTTTTGCGCCGTCGGGCGTGTGCACCACTTCGGGGTGGAACATCAGGCCGTAATATTTGCGCGTCTCGTCCTGGATGATCGCGAACGGCGCGTTCGGCGAGGTGCCGGCGACGGAGAAGCCCGGCGGCATTTTCGTGATGCGGTCGCCATGGCTCATCCAGACCTGGTTCTTGCCGCCTGATGACCAGACGTCCTCGAACAGCTTGCTCGGCGCCTTCACCTCGACATCGGCGCGGCCGAATTCGCGGTGATGGCCGCCCTCGACCTCGCCGCCGAGCTGGGCCGCCATGGTCATCTGGCCGTAGCAGATGCCCATCACGGGCACGCCGGAATCGAAGATCGCTTGCGGGGCGCGGGGCGAGCCGGCCTCGTGGACCGACTCGGGACCGCCCGAGAGGATCACCGCCTTCGGCTTCATCTCATTGAAGGCGGCTTCGGCCTTGTTGAACGGGACGATCTCGCAATAGACGCCGTCCTCGCGCACGCGACGCGCGATCAGCTGCGTCACCTGGCTGCCGAAGTCGACGATGAGAATCTTGTCGTGCGCCGAGGCCACCGAGGGCGTCGACGCGGAGCGGTCGTTCTGTGCTGCTGTCATGGCCAGCAGATACGCGACGCGGCCTTTTCCCGCAACCGCGCGGGCCGCGCGCCCACATTCTTCTTTGGGCATGGACAAGGCAGATATAGGTAAGTATCATTGACCTAATTTGCCACGCTCTTCGAACAGGGGCCGATCAGGGAGAACGTCATGCCACAGCACCACCAGCCATCATCGCTTGCCGCGCTCGGCCGGACCTGGGTCGAGGCCTGGAACGCGCGCGATCTCGAACGCGTGCTCACGCTCTACGACGAGGCGGCCGTGATGACCTCGGACCGCATTCCGGCGCTGGGATTCGACGCCAGCGGCACCGTCCGCGGCAAGGACGCTTTGCGCGCCTATTGGGGGAAGGCGCTCGGGCTGGTGCCGGAGCTGCATTTTTCGCTGATCGAATTGTTCGTCAGCCCCGATAGCGTCGTGGTGTTCTACGCGAACGAGCGCGGGAAGAAGATCTGCGAATATCTGCGGGTGAATGATGCGGGGCTGATCGTGCAGGGCTCGGCGAACCATTTGCTGCATTGACGTTGCTCTCTTCCCGTCGTTGCGAGGAGCTCTTGCGACGAAGCAATCCAGGCTGTGGCCGCGGAGATATTCCTGGATTGCTTCGCTGCGCTCGCAATGACGGAGTATGGTGCGGATCGCGCGCACTGAGCGGCGCCAGCCCAGCCCGCAGCGCCGAATGGATCCAAGGAC
>NZ_PTFE01000097.1:0-28248 GCF_002936975.1 Bradyrhizobium sp. AC87j1 | reverse complement strand
CAGCTGAGGCGTTGACCAGGCGGGAGTTCGCGACGGCGCTCAAATACGCCGATCGACGCATTCGAGTTTCGCCTCCACCAGCAGCTCACTGCTTCGTTCTCCGCGCGGAAGCTGCTTGGGGGCTCGGACTTAGCGAAGCTGCGCTGTCGGATCTTGCGCGGGCGCGTCTTGTCGATCCTTTTGATGTCGGCGCCAACCGCCGGATGCTGGCGTGGGCTGCCGACGAACGGCGACTGGCCGCAGCCGCTCAACTAATATGCCGCGAAGGCAGCCCGGCCATCCTTCGAGCTGCCATCGCGGAGCTGCGGCGAGCTGGGGGCCGTCATTGGGCGGCCTGCTCTGTGTTCGACAATCACGTGACGGGCTGGATCGCCTGGACCAACGCCCTTTTCGTCGAAGTGAGCCTCGCAACCGAAGACGGCACGCTGACGAGCATTCTCGAACCCAATCCGTTTCACGCGCTGGCGAGCCCAGATGTGCAGGCAACAACCTTCTTGGTTCGGCGGCCACCGTCCACGACAGCTCAAATCGTGACGCTGAGATGCGGCGAAGACGTCGTCCAGGTTCGACGGGTGGCGCCTAACCTCACTTCGACGATGAACCTCCGAGCCGCTCGCGATCCTTCCATTGGAATAGGGCCGAACGTCGACCTGCCGACCGTTATCGTCCCCGTCTATGCAGATGCGCGGGCAACGATCGAATGCTTCGAGAGCCTCGACAAGGCAAGGCGTCCACAAGGAACTGGTAAAGACGCCTTTCAGGTTCTCGCCATCGACGATGCCAGCCCGGAAGTGGAGCTGCAGCGCCATCTGAGCGAACTTGCGACGAAACGCAAGATTCGTCTCCTCGTAAACCCGGTCAATCTCGGCTTTGTCGGCGCGATCAATCGGGCGCTGAACGAGATCCAGAGGGGCGACGTAGTACTGCTCAACTCCGATACGCTCGTTCCGCCCGGCTTCGTCGATCGGTTGGCCGACGTGGCATATTCGGCGCCAAACATCGGAACCGTCACACCACTTTCCAACAACGGCGACATCTTTTCCTTTCCAACGCCGAACGACGTTAATCCGATGCCGCGCTATGACGAGATTGTCGCAATCGATCGCGTCGCCAGCGCAGCTAATGCGGGGAAAGCGATTGATGTCGCAAGCGGCATCGGATTCTGCGTCTTTATTACACGAGCCTGCCTTGACAGTGTGGGCGAGCTCTCGGACAATTTCGATCGCGGTTATCTCGAAGACATCGATCTCTGCCTCCGCGCGCGGACCAACGGCTTCCGGAATGTTTGCGCGCCGTCGGTCTATGTCGGACATCACGGCTCGAAATCGTTTCAAGAGGAGAAGCGAGGTCTCGTGCTTCGCAATCTCAGCTTTTTAGACCAGCGATTCCCAGACTACCGGGAGGAATGCCGCGCCTTTGAAATCGCCGATCCGTTACGGCCGGCGCGCGCCGCTCTTGAGCGTGCGCTGCCATGGCCGGCTGAGCCATCGGTACTAGTTCTCGCGGGCGAGCGGACCTGCCCTGCCGTAACGGACGCGCGAATACGCCATCTCCGCCTGCATGGCGAGCGCACGGTCCTGCTCTCGCGGGACAACAACGTGCTTCATCTCCGAGCTGCCGACGGAGGCTTGCCGCAGACCATGCGTTTGAGGTTCGACGCGGAGGCAAATCTCGCCAGCTCTGGCGACATCCTGAGGCGGCTATCCCCGATGCGTATTGAGATCCTTGAGCCAAACCCGCCGCCGCGGCTCATCGAGCTGATCCGGTGCCTCGATGTTCCGATCGATCGCTGGCTGGTATCAGAGAGCATTGGCGAGATTGGCTCCCTATCCTCCGGAACAGCTCCACTTTTCGTTCCCAGCAAAATGGCAGAGGCCTATGCCCAAAGCAGGTGGCCCGATCGCAAGATCGTGCTGCATGACTGGCCCACATGTTTCCTGACACTGCCGCCGATCTCGGCCAATGATAAATCCCTTGTAATCGTTCCCTCGACGCCAACGCTCGCATCCATGCGCATGATAAAAATATTGGCCGATCGTCTGTGGGGGCGCGAACCATCGCTACCGATCGTTATCGCCGGGGCGACCTGCGGCGATGATCGGCTGATGTCACGGCCCAATATCTTCGTCACGGGCGCGATTACTGCGGACGAACTTGGCGATGTCCTGAGACCGCACAATCCGGGCTGGATCCTCACCGATTTTGAGCAGCCCGTCTTCGGCCATCCTCTCGTCGAGACCGCCAAACAGGCGATAAGGCCAGTCGCCTACCGCGACTGGTCCGGCGGCGCGCTGAAGCCTCGCAAAGGCGACCTTGCCATTTCTGCCATTGCGAACGCGGCAGCGCTTGCCGATCTCGTGGTCGACTGGGTCGCGCGGTCTTGAGCATGTCGCGTCTGTCCCGCCAGCCATCCGAACGGACGATCAGACCAAAGCTCGTCAGCCGGCTCGAGCTCGCGCGCGATGGTACGTTGTCCGGCTTTGTCTACGACGCCCAGGAGCCGGAGCGCCGCTATAGCGTCGAGATTTTACTCGACGGCCTGGTGTTCAGCACAACCTATGCCGACGCCTTCGTTCCCGAGCTTGCTGAACAAGCGCACCAGGCGAGTTGCGGATTCGCGATCACGATTGAGCCCGATCTGCTGCGCGCTGCACGCACGCTCGAGGCGCGCCTGGCCAATCTCGGCACGCCTGTCGGCCAATCGGTCAATTTGGAGAGCGAGTGCGCAAATCGCGCCGATCTGCGCAAGACGTGCCAGTTGCGCTGGCTCGGCGGCCTCCATTTCCAGGGCTGGATCGATAGCGACTCCGCGCTCTTTCTGGAGGCAATCGTCGACGGAGAGGCCGTCGCTCAGGTTAATGCAACCGCTTGGACGCATGTTGGGGGAGCTGCGGCACACCGGAATGCGCGCGCCTTTGGTTTCCACGCCCCGCGACGCTTTGCCGACGGCCGCGTTCACCGCGTTTCGTTGCGCAGAGAGGACGGTGAGCCAATTCCATCGACGGCCGTCTTTGTCGCCTTTCCCGACGGCCTTGCCGGAATGATCGACGCGCTCGGCGGCTACGGTGCCGAGCGCCTGCGCGGTCAGCTGTATGATCAACTGATTCCCGCCTCGCTTCCGTTCTCCGACTACGTGAATTGGTGCGATCGCTTCCCGCTGCCGATGCCGCAAGCAAGTGGCCTTTCGCTCGCGGTCATCGTCGCCGGCGCGCCCGGCGCGGAGCGGACGCTCGCAGCGCTGGAGACCCAGATCCACGAAAGTTGGACGGCAGGCGTGATTGACGGGGAGCTACTCTCCGTCGACAGCGACGCTCTGTTGGAATTTCTGGACGGCGCCGCCTCCGATTCACATCACATCGTCATCGCGATGGCGGGTGTGGTGCTCGAGCCGAATGCCCTGGCCCGCATTGCCGCAGCATTCGACGCCTATCCGGATGCGATCGCCCTGTACGGAGACCTCGATTTTCTCGCCGAGGATGGCCGGCTCTGGCCGCTGGCGTTTCCTGCATTCGACTACGAAAGGATGCTGGAGCAAGGCTATTGTGCGCATTTGTTTGCTGTTCGACGAGACGCCCTGCTCGCCGGCCTTGAGGTTCGTCCCGATAATCTTTACCGCCTCTTCAACTGCCTGCTCGATCACGCTGGTCCACGTTCGGACAACATCCTTCATCTGCCGGGAGCACTGGCGACGCTTCCTAAACTCGATCGAACGTATGCCAGCCATCAACTTGCCGCTGCGAGCCAAATGCACCTCGACGCACGTGCCGTCACTGCCGACGTCACCCCGCATCAAGTTAACCTCTTTCCTGCGGTTCGAATTGGTCGAGCGATTCCGCGCCAGCGCGTGACAGTGGTCATCCCGACCCGAGACCGTCTCCCGCTCTTGCGCACCTGTATCGACAGCATCTCGTCGGCGGTCGAGTGCTGCCGCGCAGATATTCTCGTCGTCGACAATGACAGTGCCGACCCCAAGACGATCGCCTATCTTGCAGGCTTGGCGAGACGCGGCGTGCGGACTTTGCGGGTCGAAGGTCCCTTCAATTTCGCAAGGCTGAACAATCAAGCCGCAGCAACACTCGACAGTGACGTGCTCTGTCTCCTCAACAACGACATCGAGGCAAGTTCCGAAGACTGGCTCGAGGAGATGCTCACGCGGCTCGCCGAGCCTGATGTCGGTGCGGTCGGCGCGCTCCTGACTTGGCCTGGCGGCGTCGTTCAGCATGGCGGTGTCGTCCTTGGAATGAACTTCGCGGCGACTCATGCCTTTACCGACAGATTCGGTGATGATCCCGGGTTTCTCGATCAGCTCCTTGTCGCGCACCAATGCAGCGCCGTGACTGCGGCCTGCCTCGCAACCAGACGCAGCGACTATCTTGCCGTTGGCGGGATGGACGAGTCGCGCTTCGCGGTCGCCTTCAACGACGTCGACTATTGCTTACGGTTGCGCCAAGCGCGCAAGCGTATCGTTTTCACGCCGCATGCGAAGTTGGTTCACGCCGAATCAGCCAGCCGCGGGCGGGATGATCGCGCCGACCGGCGCAGTCGGTTCGAGCATGAACTTAACCTGCTTCGGGCGCGCTGGGGTGAATGGCTCAACGAGGACCCTACCTACAATCCGCAGCTCTCGCGCGACGGGATTCCCTACAGCGGCCTCGCCTGGCCGCCCGGGCCACGCGCCCCTCGCTACAATCATCTCAAACCGGCGCGCGACGTGCCGTTGGGGTTCTGAGGCGGCGCCTCATCGTCCTTCAGGCCGCCGCGCGCCCCCTTCGCTCGATCCGCCGTTCAGTCACGAATAGGCTCGCTGCTGGAGCTGGCGCGCCGGCTCGGCGCGTGCTGCTTTTTCTTGCAACGCAACGAAATCGTCGAGCTCGACCGATAACGCCTCCTGCCAATGCGGCGTGGTCACTCCAAACTGTTTCTTCAGGCGCGACAGGTCGAGCCGCGAATTGCCGGGCCGTATCGCCTTGGTCGGGAAATCGGCCGTGGCGATCGGAATGACGCGTTCAACCTCGAGTTTTAGGCCGCGCGAGCTCAGGCCGGCGACGATCGCGCTCGCAAAGCCATGCCAACTGGCCTCGCCGGCGCAGACGAGATTGACGACGCCGCCTTTGCGCGCAAAGAGCTCATTAAGGTTCGACAAATTTGGCAGCACGATATCTGCAATGGCGTTGGCGATCGTCCTCGCAGTGGTCGGCGCGCCGATCTGATCAGCAACGATACGCAGCTCTCTGCGCTCCATCGCAAGCCGCGCGATCGTGCGTAGGAAGTTGGCTCCTTGGGCGGCGTAGACCCAGGAGGTACGTGCAATCAGATGCGGACCGCCTGCTGCGCAAATGGCGGTGTCACCGGCGAGCTTGCTCGCGCCGTAGACCGACAACGGCCCCGTTTGACTATCCTCGTGCCATGGCGCCTTCCCGGAGCCGTCGAAGACGTAGTCTGTGGAAAAATGCACCAGCGGTACGCGACGTTTCGCAGACCATTGGGCGATCACCCCGGGTCCCCCGGCATTGATGCGGAATGCGAGCTCGCGCTCGTCCTCCGCACGGTCCACGGCGGTATAGGCCGCTGGGTTGATGATGAGATCCGGCTGGAACGTGTCGAGCGCCGCGACCAGTCTGTCAGGCTTCGACAAATCGAACTCATTAACGTTAGGCGCGATGATTGTCCCGAGTCGAGCCAGGACTGGTTGCAATGCACCGCCGACCTGCCCGTCGGTTCCCGTCAACAGTATCCGCATCAGACTTGCCCATACAATGGAAGGTTTTTGACGTCGGCAAGCAGCGGCGCGTCCGCGTCCTTGGCCGAGAGCGACGGCTTTTCAATGCCCCAGTTGATACTGATCGCCGGGTCGTCCCAGCGGATCGAAACCTCGCTCTCCGGACTATAGAAATCATCGCATTTGTAGAAAAAGTCCGCGGTCTCTGAGAGCACCAGGAAACCGTGCGCAAATCCCCGCGGAACCCATAGCTGCCGCCGGTTCTGCTCGCTCAACTCGACGGCCACGTGACATCCGAAATTCGGGCTCCCGATGCGGATGTCGACGGCGACGTCGAGCACCTTGCCCCGTAGCACGGCGACCAATTTGCCCTGGGTAACGGGATTTTGCAAATGCAGACCCCGCAGCACGCCGTAGCGCGAACGGGACATGTTGTCCTGCACGAAGGGCCGCGCGATTCCGTATGCGATGTAGCGAGTGAATTGATAGCTCTCGACGAAGAAGCCACGGTCGTCGCCGAAGAACTTGGGCTCGATGATGAGAACTTCGGGAAGCTCGGTCCGGATCACATTCATTCCGAAGCACTTTGAATTTGCCAACCGGACCCGATCTCCCAGGCGTCGTCACCAACTTGTGCTCTTCACATTATATGTTATGGTTGCGATAAGTAAACTGTGAGGAGCAATGAAAGGCATCATTCTCGCAGGCGGCACCGGCTCTCGCCTCTATCCCGTGACGACTGTCGTCTCGAAGCAACTTCTGCCGGTCTTCGACAAACCCATGATCTACTATCCGCTCTCCACGCTAATGCTCGGCGGAATCAGGGAAATTTTGATCATCTCCACGCCGCAGGACCGGGCGCTTTTCGAGCGCCTGCTCAGCGATGGCAGCGAAATTGGCTTGCGTTTCTCCTACGCTACGCAAGCGACGCCACGCGGACTTGCCGACGCATTCATCGTCGGACGGCATTTCATCGGCGACGATCCAGTCGCCCTTGTATTAGGCGATAACATTTTCTACGGGCACAGCCTGCCTGGAATGTTAACTAAGGCATCCCTGCGCAAGAAAGGCGCTACCATATTCGGTTACGACGTCAAGACACCCGAGCAATATGGCGTGGTCGAGCTCGATCAGGCCGGCCGCGCGCTTTCGATCGAGGAGAAGCCGAAGCAGCCGAAGTCCAACGTCGCGGTGACCGGCCTCTACTTCTACGACAACGACGTGGTCGACATTGCCGCACGCATCAAGCCGTCGGCTCGCGGCGAGATCGAGATTACGGACGTCAACAAGGCCTATATGGATCGGGGCGATCTCTACGTGGACGTGCTCGGTCGCGGTTTTGCCTGGCTCGACGCCGGTACGCATTCCTCGCTCGTCGAAGCCAGCCATTTCGTCCAGATCCTCGAGCAACGCCAGGGCCTGCGCATCGCCTGCCCAGAAGAAATCGCGTTGCGACAGGGCTACATTACGATCCAAGCGTTCGAGCGGGTGGCCGCGAAAACCGCCAAGAGCAGCTACGGCGAATATCTACAATCTGTCGCACGCGCGCACAGAGCAGCCTGATTCGGTACACGGAATAGATTGATCATGCGCTTGAAGGGGTTGACCATCTTCCTGACAGGCGGGGCAGGTTTCATCGGCTCCGCGGTCGTACGACATCTCCTGCGCAGCAGCCACGCGCGCATCGTCAATCTCGACAAGCTCACCTACGCGGCGAACCTCAGCTCCCTGCCCGGCGCAACGGAAAACCTCAACTACGCCTTCGAAAAGCAATGCATCTGCGACGCGCCGGGTTTGCGCCTACTGTTCGAGCACTATCAGCCCGACGCTGTGTTGAATCTTGCCGCAGAGAGCCACGTCGACCGCTCGATCGACGGCCCCGGCGAATTCATCCAAACCAATATTGTAGGAACGTTCACACTGCTTCAAGAAGCCCTACGCTACTGGAGGACGCTATCTCCGGACAAGCGGGCGCGGTTCCGCTTCCAGCATATCTCCACGGATGAAGTATTCGGCTCGCTCGGCGAGGACGGCTTCTTCACGGAAACCACGCCCTACTCGCCCAATTCACCCTACTCCGCAAGCAAAGCGTCATCCGACCATTTGGTGCGCGCCTGGCATGAGACCTACGAGCTGCCGACGCTCCTGACCAACTGCTCGAACAATTACGGCCCCTACCACTTCCCTGAAAAGCTGATCCCGCACATGATCATCAAGGGCCTGGCCGGGGAGAAGCTTCCTGTCTACGGCGACGGAAACAATGTTCGCGATTGGCTCTATGTCGAGGATCACGCCAAGGCCCTCACACTCGTGCTCGAGCACGGAGCCGTCGGCGAGACTTATAATATTGGCGGCCGCAACGAGCGGACCAATCTGCATGTGGTGGAGACGATCTGCGAGCTGCTTGACGACCTCGCCCCGAGTACGGACGGCCCGCGCCGCCGCTTGATCTCATTTGTCACCGACCGCCCCGCGCACGACCGCCGCTACGCCATTGACGCCTCCAAGCTCGAACGCGATCTCGGCTGGAGCGCGGCGGAGAGCTTCGAGAGCGGCATCGAGAAGACGGTGCGCTGGTATATCGAGCAGAAGCCGTGGTGGCAGGCGATCCTGGAACGTCGGTATGCAGCGAACCGGCTGGGGTTGATCAAGTAGCCGCCCGCAGGCTGCCCGCGGCAAGGCGAACGAGCCTGGCAGACCAGGTCATCCCGCGTTAACCAAATCGTCTAGCGCTTAAAGATATAGGCCAACAGCTGTGCAGGTCTCGGCATACAAGCGTGCGGCTGAGAATCGGTGCAAGATCGAGGAATGTCCGAATGCGGTCCTTGCGAGACCCAGCGAAGAACCACGTCGTACCTGTGCGGAGGATAGGGCTCCGCAAATGACGAAAGCGTTTCTGGCTCGTAGAGATCGTCCGTAGATTTTGGGGGAAAGGTGAACTTGGGAACGTCGTTTGATTTGGTATAGGCAAGACCAAGAGCGCTTGCCTTGAAGCTCACATCAACAATGGCCTCACTCGGAAAGTTCACGTGAACCTTGCCGACTCGGCCTGTGATGATGGGCGCTGAGAACGCTGGAAGTCCAGGGAGCGATCCCCTACTAACAATAGCGATTGAGGTACTCTGATCTCGACGCCGGCAAACTGGACCATTTTTGGCTAGAGTTCTCGCTGCCGAATTCCCTCGGCTGGGAGGAGCGGATACCGACGAAGGCCCCAAAATTTGCGGACGCGCAGAAGGCGGCGAAGGTGGTCTCGACCTGGGCTCGTCGGCGCGCGATGAGGAGGTTGTAGCGTTTGAGCCTTGGCGGCAGTTCCGGATGATGTCGGTTGGGACGGAACGCGATGCGGGGCTTTTTGCCTTCCGCTTTCAGTCGAGCTCGTCTGGCATGCGTGTCATAGGCCGCATCGGCTCACACCACGGCCTCATCGCGCGGATCAACTCATCGGCTGGCGTGGTGTCGTTGATGTTGGCGGGCATGGTGAGCACTGTGCGGATCAGGCCGGAGCCTTCATCGACACCAACATGGGCCTTGTAACCGAAGGTCGAGCCGCCTTTGCCCTGCCGCTTGGTAAACCGGGCGTCAGGGTCGTTTGAGGGGCGATCCTCCTTCGGAGGAGCCGACACCGCCTGGATCAAGGTTGCATCCAGCATCGTGCCGCGCTTGAGAATGACGCCGGCATTCTCAAGCTGGCGATCCAGTTCGCCAAACAGCCTCTCCAGCAGCCCTTGTTCGACGAGCTGGCTCCGGGAGCGGTTCAGAACTGTGTGGTCGGGCGTTGCTCCCTCGAGGCTCAGACCGACGAAGCGCTTGAACAACAACCGATCGCCCAGCGCTTCCTCGAGTTCGCGTTCTGAAAGACCATAGAGCGTCTGCAGCAGCACAGCACGCAACAGCACCAGCACAGGATAGCCGGGACGACCGGGGCTATCTTCATCCCCCAAATGGGCGGCGCGCGACGGCGGCTCCGAGCGGATGGCCTAACCGGACCCCATGATCAATTTTCCTGAACTTGACGCACAGAACTTCCAGACGCCGGCGGCGTGATCACCAACCAACCCTGATAGGTGTGTCTTGGGTCTCTTCGGAGATACAATGCCACGCAGATCTAAGGGCCGGCTGCGTGGGGTAAGCGAAAATGACTGGTAGACGCGTGCTTTGGTTCGGTCTCAGGCTCGGGGGCTGTGTCGGCCTTGTATGGCTGGTTTTGACCGGCGGGCTAGGCGGTAAGGGCGATGGCGCCCGTGCGGATGACAACACTTCGATCGACAAGGTTAGATCAACTTGGCGAGCGCAGGATGGTGAGACGCCAGAGGAAATCTTCGCCAAAGTCTCAGCGGTAGCCCATTTCGTTCCCAGGGGATTGAAGGTTGTCCGAAGGACCGACACTGGCGAGCCCGTTGTCGTTTCATGGGCCAAACACCGGTCTGATAAACCAAAGGACGAATATACTGTCACATGGGAAGAGGCACGCGACGGCACATCGAAACTCCTGGCTCCGTATGAAAAGCCGATGGAACTGGGCTGGCAGGCGTTCGAACTTTCGCTTATTGCTGACGAGGTAACAAACAACGAAAGGGGCGTGAACCGTCGCTTTTTGCCTCATCCCGCTAACTTCAACTTTGTGACGACCGCACAAGGCAAGCTGGGCGATCTTCTGCGTCGTGGTCGCGGCACTATCGGCGAGCCGGTTGGAGTGCACTACTCGCCGAAGGTAGACGAGCAGCAAGCCGCCGAGGGCGACCTGGCGCGTCGAGCTTTCGGTCGACTGGCAATATTCCCGGACCTGGCTATTTTACCAGCGACAGAGTCACCGTTTTCGAGAAGCGCGAAGGGCAGATTTGAGCGCCACAATCCTTCTTTGCCAAACTTATCGCCACGTCTGCACCCGACTCTTGGTTTGAGCTTGCGGCCCCGAAAGACCAGAAAGCATTCAAACCAGCTCGAAAAACATCGGCCAAATGAAAGCTCACCTAACCTTCCTCGGCATGCTGCGCAACGCGGCAACTATTTTTCGGAATGGAGCAACAGGAACGGAATGTTGCTATGCAGCCATTGATAAACTTGGTCCTTTCTGCCTGGCATAAAGGTGCAGAGATAGATCTCGATGGCATTGGCTACGGCCGAATACATTGGGGTAATAAAAGAGATATTAAACGCGAATGTTCGAGCTATTACAGGTTGCTATCTGGACTTGCAGCCGTGACAAATTCCAAATCAGCCTTTGAGGTTGGCACGCACTGGGGCGGATCTGCATTGTCGATCTATCGGGGTTTGCAGCATAACTCTGATAAAGCAACAGTAGTGACTGTCGACATTACTACGGAAAGTGATAATTTCATCCCAGCATTTAACGGCCACAGCATTACAAAACTCGTAGGTGATGCTAATTCTCAAGAGGTTGTGAGCGCCGTGACCACACTGCTACCGACTGCCGACTTTATGTTCATAGATGCCGCGCACGCAATGATGCCGACGCTTTCTACGTTCGCGATATATGAGGCGCGCCTAAGGCCAAGAGTGATAGCGTTCGATGATATTCAGTTCAATGATGAGATGAGGTCGTTTTGGCAAGTGATTAGGAAAGGATTCGGAACTCTTTCGATCGACGTGTCAGACTTCTTACCAGAAGCCCGTGATCGCAAGTGCGGATTTGGCATTCTCGTTCTCCCAAGGGCAGCTCCTGATTTGCTGTCGTCGGTCTGAGGCCGAAGTCTGCTGATGGATGCAGCCTCATTCGATGAGTGGGCATGAAGTTTCCCCGTGCGGGGGAGCGCAGATCATCGGGATGATAATGCGATCCTTAAATCGCAAGGAAGCTGAGCGCGAAGCCGCCGCCGATCTCCGCACCGAAGGGAGCGAAGGCCGACGCGGGATGGAGCGCGGCGCGGTTCAGTACTCGGGAACGCGTTGCGCCATTCCCAAAGCCGCCTCCCCTTGGCCAGAGAGAGTCTCCCTGCAACACATTGTCGTAGTGCGGGACGCTTCCAAGGCAAAAATGGACAGTAAGCCAGCCAAGAGACCGGCAGCTGGTCGCTCAACGTCCGAGTTTACTCAGGATTATACCTGCAGCCGCATTGAAGTGCGGAAAATGCGGAGTTCCCATGCGCGTGGCCTGCCTTGCCAATAACACTGGAACCATTCCCTCTGAATTTGCGACCGACGCTAGGCGCATTATGGGGGCATCTGGAAACAACTTGGGGAACTTAGCCTTCTGGTACGCGACATGTCGTCTTTTCCGTGACGAGATCGAGCTAGTGTCCTGGGGTTGTCACACGGAAGTGGTTCGCGAGCGAGTTGACAAGTTTGTCATTCCCGCTGCAAATTTTCTCAATCCGGCCTTCGATATGTCCGAACTCGCTCGGATCATCGAGGGCCTCGACAAGGAATGCATTGTATTTGGACTTGGTGCCCAATCAAGCGACGAGAGCCAAATTCCGCAATTGAAGGCGGGCACCCTGGCGTTTTTGAATGCAATTGCAGCCCGCTGCAGAACCATTTTCGTCCGGGGGGATTACACGGCCGATGTTTGCGCTCAGTACGGCGTCAAGAACGTTGAGATAATCGGCTGTCCCTCTATTTTCATTAACCCGGATCCTATGCTGGGCACGAGGGTGGAGGCCGTCGTGGGACGCCCACTTACACGGCTCTATGCTGCGGGAGCTACGTTTTTCCCTTATTCGGGGGACACCAGCGTGGTTGAGAGACTTCTCTTTGAGGTAGTTACTCAACGGCCCGGCTCAACTTACTTGGTCCAGGATCCGGCGCCGCTCATTCAGTTTATGGCCGACGAGCAGGCGGAGATCGACGAAAACGAACCCAGGCTTATCGCGGCACTTGACGCGCTCCGTGGGTCGCATGATAGGGCTTGGGCCGCGACCGGACTGCGCCGGTGTGGACGCTTCTTTCTCAGTATTGACGAATGGCTCGCTCACGCAGAGCGTCACGATTACGCCGTGTCTACCCGCATTCACGGTGCCGTCCTTGCGCTGATGGCCGGAGTCCCGAGCATGGTCATAGGACACGATGCTCGGGTGAGGGAACTCGCCGCGACACTCAAAATCCCATGCGCGCCGCCTGCTAATGCGCTGCCGCTACTTGCTGACATTGACCAGTTGCGGTGGGACTTCAGGTTCGATGGACGGGCATTCGATGACAATCGTAAGACCATGGCGAGTCGAATCACTCGCTATCTCATGGCGGCAGGTTTCACAGTCAGTCCGCACTTAGGACAGATGGGTGAGGTCCGCTGATTCCACGGGTCACCTTGGCCAAGGGGTCTGAACTCATGCGCTCCTGTGGCGGTCCGAGCTGGGTGCACCATTGTTCGGGTACCGCAGTTTCTGCCTAGAAGGACGATTCAAATGAGAATGTTAGACCAACGTCGCTCGGCGCTGTTCACAGGCCGCCGCATAAGTACACTAGTTCTCGATCCTGGAGCCGACGCCAAATTGATGTCGCTATCAATCTGTCGCAAAAAAGCGTCGCCGGTACTGCCCGTACGACATCTCAATACTTCACGAACGGGCCTGTCAAGGTGAAGAAGATGGCGGCTGTTGTTTCGTCAGACGTGCAAAGGGCGCTCTTCGCTCTCAGCCACGAGTGGTATGTAATAAACTATGGATTGGCGGTCGATCCGGAACGGGCGGCCAAGCATTACCTTGAGGAGGGCCGTTTCAAAGGCTATGATCCGAACCCCTACATCCTTTCTCGCTATCTCCTGCGCAGATATCCGGATTTCTACGCTGGGGCTGGGAACGTAGCGGAACGATTTCTCAATTCCGGATATCTGAAGAGGCATGAACCAAGCAAGTTCTTCGCCAATTATGTTAGCCGACTGACCAACTGCGAATTTCTTCTACCAGTGGCAGCCGAGCACTGGCTCATTGCCGGAGCAGAAGTGGATAGTCTTCCCTTCGATCCCTACGTCTTTGCTCTGGCCGCGATTACCGGCGGCCTCGTAGACACTGCGATCTTTTCGATCGACTACTACTCCAAGCACCACCCTGATGTCCGTACTACCGGAATGCATCCTCACCACCACTTCATCGTAAGGGGTTACAAGGAGTCGCGCAATTGTTCCACGTCATACCAATTCATTAGATCTCTCGTGACCCGGGCCGGATGGTTCGATCCGGAGGCCTACGCAGAAGGTCATCCCAAAATGATAGGCGACAGTTTCCAACATTATCTCGTCGACTGGCGGAAGTCCGAGCGCAACCAAAAGGACTTTCTCGATTTCGTCGACGAAATTTGCCTCCAATTACCGCGGTTAACTAGCGGGCAAGACTCGCTGATAACCGACACTCTCACCACCGTTACGCAGCCACCGTCCACCGCACAGGACACCGCCGGAAGGTCCGCTCGACCTGAAATTCCCACTGTAAACTCAGATCTGGCAGAGTTTGACGCTAACTATTATCTTGCGGCCCATCCTGACGTGAAATCGGCAGGGGTCGATCCTTATTGGCACTACGTCTCATTTGGGGAACGTGAGGGTCGTAAGCCCAACCCCAATTTCGATCCCAAGTTCTATCTTGCCACCTACGGCGACGTTCGCCGTGAGAATATGAACGCCTTCGAACACTATCGGCAGTTCGGTCGACAGGAAGGGCGACTCCCCGCACCGCCGCGCAATTTGCCTGATATCGGCAGGCATACAATTCTGTTCGTCGGGCATGATAGTTATGCAGCTGGCGCTCAAAAGGTCCTTCTCGAGATAATCCGCTGGTTTCGGGTTCATACTCACTACAGAATCCGCATTCTTCTGCTTGGCCCCGGTCATCTATGCTCGGCATACGCTGAGCTTGGCCGCTGCTTCAGCGTCAACGACATCGAGCTCGAAACAGACTACATTATCAGCGAGATTCTCTGTAACACGCCCGACGTGGTCTATCTAAACACCGTCATCTCTGGGCGCGTCTTGCGAGGCAGGCTCGGCGCTTTCGTGCGTGGCGCAAAAATCATAGCGCACTGCCACGAAATGGAGAAAGTGCTTAGCCTGTTTCCCGCCGAGGTTTCGCTTTTGACGCATCAGGCCCATCACTGGATTTCCGCGTCCCCCGCAATCACCGAGTATCTTGTAAACTCTATTGGCATAGACCCAATGCGCGTCGCTACGGTTCCCGCCTTTATCGCACCGACTGCTCTGCCAGAGAGCAATTGGGCAGAATATCGTCTTCAGCAGCGCTTGGCTCTTGGTATTTCCGAACACGCAGTGGTCGTGCTTGGCTGTGGCACGCTCCACTGGAGAAAGGATCCTGCGATTTTCGTGGAGACTGCAATAACCCTCCTTCGTCGGCAAGAGCTGCGGAAACCTGTTGTCTTTCTTTGGATCGGAGACGGCGAGGATCTGCTGCCATTACGAAGACAAATAGATCAAGCACGACTTAGCGATTCAATCAAATTGATTGGATGGCGATCCGATGCATCGGACTTGATGGCGGTCGGCGACATTTTCCTTCTATCCTCCTTGGAAGACCCGTTTCCGCTCGTGGTTCTCGAAGCCGCGCAGTTCGGCATTCCGGCACTATGCTTCCGTCATGCGACTGGTATGGAGGCACTAATCGGTCGCGGCTGCGGTCTTGTTATGGCCGAGCGTTCGGCCACGGCTGCTGCCGAAGCGATCGCCAAGCTCGCGATGGACGACGCCCTGCGCCGGAAGATGGGTGACGCGGTCAAAGAAATTGTTCGAAGGGATTATGTGCCATCAGCGCAGATGCTGTTCATCCTGGCGCAAATGTACAATGCCGGCGTCGAGCCCGGCGTGTCCGTTGTCGTACCCAGTTATAATCACGAACGATTTATCGATCAGAGACTTCAATCGATTTTTAATCAGACTTTTCAAGATTTTGAGTTGATTGTTCTCGATGATCACTCGACAGACGACAGTGTCGAGCGCATTCGGGCCTATGCAGGCGACCCGCGCATGCGATTCTTTCCCAACGAGACCAATTCAGGGGCCGTATTTTTGCAGTGGGCAAAGGGCGTCAACCTTGCACGCTCCGAGCTCATTTGGATCGCAGAGAGCGATGATTTCTGTAATGAGCATCTACTGTCAACGCTCACAGCTTATCTCCAATCCCAAGATGTTATGATCGCGTTCTGCGAAACGAATATCGTAAACGAGGCAGGTGAGATCCAGGAGGGTGCATTGCGTCCATATTTCGACCGCATCCATCCAGGCTTCGGAACAACGAGTTTTATTATGGACGGTTCTGAGTTTGTCAATCAGGGCTATGGGGCTCTGTCGGTAATTGTAAACGCGAGCGGCGCGATTCTTCGTAGAACATCATTGCAGGCAGCGTTGCCGCTCGCGTCACGATTCAAGATGTGCGGCGACTGGATTATTTACCTGGAGTGCTGCCGCTCGGGTGTCGTGGCCTATGACATAGGAGCCAAGAACTACTTTCGCCGCCACGCTGCCTCGACAGTGCATAAGATCGAAGGCACTGACCAATATTTCGCCGAGCGGTTGGGCGTTGCAGAATATGTCCTCGAGAACTTTCATACCTCGGCGAGCTTGCAGCGCAAGATGCGGGCCGAGATTTCCGATGAGGCACAGCGATTCGCGGGACGGTATGATTCTCGCTTCACTGGCGACATATCAAGACTCTTCGCAATTGGCGGCGGCAAGAGTTATTTGGAGGGTAAGGTCCACGTCTGCTTTTACGTACACGGCATGTTGTTCTCGAAAGGCGGCATTGAACGTCTATTCGCAATGCTAAGTGCCGGACTGATCGACCGAGGCTATCGTGTTTCTGTGGTCTGTAAGCCGTTTGGCAACAGTGCACCGGTCTATCCGCTCCGACGATCCATCGACCTGTTCGCCATCGACATCACAACGCCAACCGGCACGGCCGCCCTACGTCAGTGTCTCATCGATAATGTCATCGATGTCTTCGTCCCCATGCTATCGGAAGATCTGTTCGAGAATGCTATAGATGCCGCCGTGGGTCTGGGGATACCGATCATCGCCTCGGAGCACAATGATCCGTGGATGATTGAGAAGCTGTGGTGGTCCCCGCAGCGTCGGCGAGACTACTTCTCGAAATGCAACGCTATTCATCTTCTGACCCACCGCTTTCGCGATTCGCTGCCGAACGAGGTGCGCACCAAGGCGAGAATCATTCCGAACCCCGTCGCCCCAGAATTTTTCAGTTCTCCGCGCCAACCGGTTCCCCACCCCCGGATCATCGCCGCAGGCCGACTCGAGAAGCAAAAGCGCTTCGATCTCCTGATCTCAGCTTTCGCACAAATTGCTGACAAGGCGCCAAATTGGGAGCTGGTGATCTTCGGTGAAGGCCAGCTGAGAGATGCTTACGAGGAATTGATCGGCAAGTTTGGTCTCGGGGAACGCGTCTGGTTACCGGGGCCGACGAACCGGCTAGCCGCTGAAATGGCGAGGAGCCAGATATTCGTTCTGTCTTCCGAATTCGAGGGGCTGCCCTTGACTCTTATCGAGGCCATGGCCGCGGGCACGCCAAGCGTCACCTTCCGTACGTGTCAGGCTGTCCAAGAAATCATTCAGGACGGCAGCGATGGATTCTTGGTAGACGAATTTAGTGCCGATGCGCTCGCCGCCAAACTTTCCGAACTAATTACCACGCCCGATCTCCGGGAGCAAGTCGGCAGGCAAGCCCGCCAGACCGCCATGCGTTTCGAGCTGTCCCGTGTCGTGGCGGCCTGGGATCAGGTGATTAGAACGGAGTGTCTCGGCCTCTGCCGAACCGCAGCCTTCCATTAAGTTAATTCGGACGAGAATGCGTGAGCTGGATGACTAACTTCTTTCGGACAAGGCCGGTTCTCGAACCCGTGCCGAACAGCCAAAAGCCGCTCGGATCAATTTCCTGCGCCTCTCCGGCATCCGCGCGCAGGACCGGATAATGTAGGCCGCCTGTTGTCCAGGATTCGGCCATCTCACCAGGCACACCAACCGGATCTGACCAATGGATCAGATCAGAGGACACTCGGAGCTGGAGTGTCCACGGAACTCCATTAAAACCACCTTCTTCGCTCACGCCAAGGAAATAGTCTGTACCGCGCACACGCGCCACGTTGAATTTCCAGAGGTTGACATCGTTGCGCAAGAACGAATCGGCTCGACCGCCCGGCATGCCGTAGAACTCGCGCATTCGCGCCGGATCGAATGCTCGCGGCAAGGACGGATTGTCTAGCAGAAACGCACCCTTGTAGAGCGGATAAAAAGTTAGGGTCGGGTCTGCGAGATCCGCGCGAGCAAGCCGCATGCCCCCTTTACGCCCGTCTTCCGTTCCGCGGCTCGTGTCGTTGTAAAAGACGTAGACGAAGCCCTGATGGACGATCGAGTTGGGCGACCTAACACCATTCGAACTCTTTTTCCCTCCAACGAGATAGCCCATTGCAGGCCAAAGAACCGGCCCGAGATCGCGTGCTAACCATTTCCGTTTCGAGTGTCCCTGCAATGTTATGATGCTGCCGTTGATGAAAGCATTATAGGCACTCCAGCAGTCCCGGTAGGCACCATCAACCGCACCTGAGAAGCACACGGTCGGTGAGACATCATCGTTGACTGTATTCTTGACAAAGCGATCACCCATTTTCTCGTTCTTGTTCTCTCCTTGTCTCAAGATGAGCAGCCGTTCCCGGTGGCTTTGACTAGCGATTGCTTGTGAAGAAACGATTCCGTCATAGGTGCGCCGCCAGTGCTGCGCGGACCGGGTATCGCCTTTTGCCTCTCCCCCTGGCGGTCCCCCTAGGAAGAAGATCGGTTTGGACACGAGCGTGCATTTATCTCGATCGAAGCTCAGCGATGGCGTCGTGGATAAGTTGGATGTTAGCTTGCAGGCCCAGGTGTAGGCGGTCGTCAGGAGAATCTGGTCCGTGCCCACGAGCTGCTGCGGGGTGATTTCGAGTCGCGGCTTAGGGTCGAATGCGCCGTGGAAGGAGGTCGGGACAGCCTCCGTTGAGCTTGCCCCCAGGATCTCGACTGTGGGCATGCCGCGCTCTGCTCCATAAACAGCGCTGTTCACCACTGCCGCAAGTATGATTGCGGATGAGGTAACTCTCCACATTGTAGGGTTCCTCGCATGACCGATTGCCAACTCGCTCTAGCGTAAAGCTTCTCTCTCCCGTGTGAAAGTCTCCTCGCGTGTCGCGCCGATCGACTGGAGGCGCCGCACGGCGCCTTCATTGCGTTGCCGCGCCGCGTATTGATACCAATTGACCGCGGCGTCCCGATCTTGCGCGGTGCCTCGGCCTGACATCAACGCGTCGCCCAGAGCAACCTGCGCTTCCGCCATGCCTCGCTCGGCGGCTCTCTGAAACCATTCCGTCGCCTTCGTCACGTCAGCCTCGCGCCCCTGCCCCCTCCCGAGCATCACGGCGAGGTTGTACTGCGCAACAGTATGTCCCTGCTCTGCAGCGGCCTCATACCAGTTCACACCCTCTGCAAGATCCAGGTGCACTCCACACCCCGTGCAGTACATAACGGCGAGCTGGAACTGTGCGGCTGCATGCCCCGCGCGCGCCGCCTTGGTCATCCATGATGATGCTGCCTGAGCATTCCCCACGCCGCTCTTCGGATCCAGATGGAGAAGTCCAAGCATGTACTGCGCCTCGACATGGCCGGCATCCCCCGCCCGTGTGAGCCATAGGATGGCGCCTAATATATCGGCGGCCCCTCCGAACTTACCCATCTTCAGCGCGCCCAGTTGAAACGCCGCCGGAGGATGACCAGCCTCCGCGGCCTCTCCCAACAAAGAGTGCGCGCGTGCAACGTTATCATCAGACGCATCCTGATGAAGCAGGAAGACCGCATAGGCGGTCTTGGCGTCAGGATCTCCGCTATCGGCGGCCCTGCTCAACCATTCCGACGCCATTTCCTGATCTTTGGGAACGCCCGCACCGGTCGAATAGAGCTTTCCGAGTTGCACCTGTGCGGCGCTGATGCAGCCATCTGCGGCACGTTCGAACCATTTGATCGCGGCCTCCACGTTGCGCTGAACGCCGGAGCCGTTGAGATAGAAGATAGCAATGTTGAATGCCGCAGTGGCATGGCCATTTTCGGCCGCGCGCTCGAACCACTTCGCGGCCTGACGAATGTTGGGCGGGACACCGACCCCAGTCGCATAGAATCGGCCGACGAAGAATTGCGCCTGCACATCGCCCCGCTCGGCGGCCTTCTCGTACCAAACCGCCGCCTCCCGCAAATTGGGCTCGGCATCGGCTCCGTTCGAATAGAATTCCGCGAGTGCCTGAATTGCCGGAAGGTAATCCTTCCGCGCCGCCTTGCGCAGCGCGGACTCGGCGCGATCGAGGTCTTTGGCGACGCCCTTGCCGCTGAGCCGTAACAGGCCGATGTTGTAGAGTGCGATCGGATCATCATGCGTGGCCGCACTCTGGAACAGGCGAGCGGCCTCAGTCGGGTTCTCGGGCACGCCCATACCCTTCAACGTCATGAATGCGAGCCCAATCTGCGCCCTCACGTGACCCTGCGCGGCGGCCTTGCCGTACCAGATCGCAGCCTGCGCGAAATCGACGAGTACGCCGCGTCCTTGATAATAGACATCGCCGAGCGCGAACTCGGCCGGCGCAAATTTCTGATCGGCCGCCGCCTGATACCAACGAAGTGCAGCAGCGAGGTCCTTCGTGCACCCCTGCCCTTCGCTGTAGAGATTGCCCAGGATGGTCTGAGCATCCGCTTTGCCGGCTTCGGCCGCGGCCGATATCCAGCGAAACGCGGCGCAAATATCCTTCGCGACACTGGTCCCGTGCGGGAATATCAGGTGATGCACATTCGACGCGGTATCGCCCAATCGCGCGGCGGAGGATTGACGCCAGGTCTCCGGCCTATTCGGTCCGAGGCTGGCGTTGACACCATACAGATAAATCAGGCCGAGTTGATATTGCGCCTCGGCGTGACCTCGCTGCGCCGCGCGTTCGTACCACACCGCGGCATCGGGAATGCTGCCCGCCACTCCCTGGTTCTTGGCGTAGAGCATGCCGATCCGATAGTCCGCTTCCGCGTCGCCGTTTTGCGAGGCACGCTTCCAGAGCTTTAGTGCCTCCAGATAGTGACCGCGCTCGAACGCCGCCTCCGCCGGACCAAGCCGCCTTTTGTCAGATCCGTGAGACGCGGGCCGAAGCCATTGGAGGAGCGATCGGGTCAATGCCATCATGGCTCACGCATGGCCTCCCGGATGCCCTTCAGCATTCCGCCAAGCAGATACATTCCGACCGCCCGCGTGCCGACATGGACGTCTCCCGCAAGCGTCATGCCAGGAATCAGGCGGAGGTTTTTCGGGACATCCTTGAAGTTGGTCGAGTCCACCGAGCACCGCGCCTTGTAGTAGGCTTCGATAGGCTTTCCATCGTCGTCGGTGGTGAAGGCGCCCTCGCTGATCCAGCGCACTTTGCCCTCGGCTGTACCATGCTCCGCGGCATTGAACGCATCGATCCGCATCGTGCAGGGGTCTCCGGGCCGGATAAAACCGACATCGCGCGAAGCGATGCGAATTTCAGCCTCGAGCTTGGTGTCGGTCGGCATCAGCGTAATGAAGGGATCGCCGGGCTTCAGCACCGACCCGACCGAGAGCCTTGCCATCGTCAACACGACCGAGTCTTCGGCAGCGGTCAATCGGACCAGATCCTGGTGCCTGAGCGCCTTCTCATAAGAGGCTCTCGCCTCATCGAGCTTGTTGCGGGTCGTCACGAGATCCTGACTCAGTTGTGCAAACCATTGCTGCTTGAAGGCGTCCCGGTCCGCGATTGACGCGGCGAGCGTATTCTGGGCTTCAATTAGGCTGTTATGGGTGTTCTCCAGGGTCCGCAGCAATTCAAGCCTTGTGTCCTGGGAGATAAACATATTGAGCTGCGAGCCCGTGCCGTGCTCGGCCAGCGTCGTGCGCATGGTCTCGATCTTCTGCAAGATCTCGTCACGCTGCCGATATCTCGCATCGTCCCCGCGAAGCTTCTCCATCGTCGCCTGCGTCTGCTTGATCTTCGAATCGAAACTATTGATCTGCGCGGTATATTGCGCCATCCGCTGATCATAGAGCGCCTTCTGCAAGGCTGCGTATCTCTGGTAGTCCGGGTCTGGCTTGCTCGCAAAGACCAGCGGATGCTGGTCCAGTTCGGCTTCATCGCGCGCCACCTGAGTCTCGAGACTAGCGATCTGCAACTTCGCCTGGGTCAGGTCCGCCGACGTAAAGGTCGCGTCCAGGGTCGCAATAAGCTGTCCCGGTTGCACCTGCTCGCCTTCCCGCACGTCAATCGTCTTAATGATCGATGGATCCAGCGCCTGAAGGACGCTGACCTGTCCCACCGGCACGATCCGCCCCCCGACACTGGTGATGACGCGATCTATCCGCGTCAGAGCGAGAATGGCAACGATCGTGACCAGGAAGGCCGAGAGCACAAACAGCGTTGCTCGCGCGATCAGAGGCTCAGCCTCCTCTCGGATCGCATCCGTTTCCGATTGAAATTGGCGAACGGTCGCAAGCGCACCATCAGGAGACAAGCGTCGGACTCCCAAATCTTGACCGATCGTTGCGGGCTGCCGGCGCCAAATGCGTGTTCTGCTGATACCACAGCGAGCTGTAGATATCGTTGCGCGCCAGGAGCTCCTCATGCCGCCCGATGTCGTTGACCACACCGCGATTAAGCACGAGAATTGCGTCCGCCTTTGTCAGGGACGACAGGCGATGCGAGATGATGATCAGCGTCCGGCCATGCGCGATGCGCGTTATGTTGGCGTTCACGATCGCCTCGCTGTCGGCGTCGAGCGCGCTTGTCGCCTCATCGAGAATCAGGATGGGCGGGTTGACGATCAACGCACGCGCGATCGCAAGCCGCTGCCGCTGCCCTCCCGAGAGGTTCGGCGAACCTTCATAGATATGCGTCTCGTAGCCACGCGGCAGTTTGTCGATGAATTCTTCGGCGCCCGCCAGCCTCGCCGCCCTGACCACATCATCGAACGACGCGTCCGGCTTGGCCGCGGTGATGTTTTCGCGGATAGTTCCACTGAACAGAAAATTCTCCTGGAGCACCACACCCACGTTACGACGGAGATGGTCGATGTCGTACTCGCGAACGTCAATACCATCTATCTTGATCAATCCCTCATAATCGGAGTGCAGCCGCTGCAGCAGACGCGTAATCGTGGTCTTGCCGGATCCGCTCTTGCCCATCACGCCCAAAGTAGTCCCCAGCGGGATTTCGAAGGAGATGTTGTTCAGCGTGGGCGATAGCGCTCCCTTGTATTTGAAGGTGACGCCAGAGAACTCCACCTTGCCCTCGAGCGGCGAACGCACGCCATGGCCGGAACGTCCCTCTTCCGCCGCCCGGTTGACGAGATTGCCGACGATTGCAACCGCACTTCGCGCCTCGTCGTATTGATTGATGAGCTGCGCCATCTGCATCAGCGGACCCGAGACGCGCTGCGACAGCAGCAGGAATGAGAACAGGGCCCCAATATAGACCGGATCGTTGCTTTCGAGGGCAAGATAGACGCCAAGCGCATAGGAGCCGCTGACGGCCAGCCGCTCCAGCGGACGCACCACCGACTGGATAGCGTTTCCAGTCATGCCTTCCACGAGCCGGGCCTTGGCAACTCGTGCGACCAGAACATCCCAGATGTGGCGCTGCCGCGTATCGAGCGCGAGCGACTTGATCGTCCGGATGCCATTCAAGGTCTGAACTAAAAATGCGCCCTGCGCGCCCTCCGCGGCCAGCACCGCAGTCGACGTCTTGCGGTAATTCGGCAACATCAGAACGAGCCACGCGACGATCAATGCCGACAAGGCGAGAACCACGATCGTCATGACGGGGCTGAAGAAGAACATGACGGGCAGGAAGAATATCAACGTCGTAGAGTCGAGAATGGTGCCGAACAATTGCCCCATCAGGAACAAGCGAATGCGAAAGACTTCGCGAATGTCGCGCGCGATGAGGCCGACGGCCGTCTGCTCGAAATAGTCGATGGGAAGATTGAGGACCTTTTCGAAGACGTAGGTCGACAATTTCACGTCCAGCCTGGTCGTCAAGCGATGGACAAGGAACTGTCTCAAGAACGAGAACGCCGCCTCGAAGGCTATGACTGCCAGCATCGCGACGCAGAGCACATAAAACGTGTTGTACGCCTTGTAGAAGATCACCTTGTCCGACAACAAGCGCCAGAACATGATCGGCGCCAGGCCGAGCAGCCCGAGGATCACAGCGGCAATCGCGACGTCGCGGACCATGCGGCGTTCGCGGAACAACAGCGCGGCTACGAGGCCGAAACTGAACGGCTGCGCTTCGTCCGATATCTCGTAGTTGCGCTTGATCATGACGAGATCGCCGGACCAGATATCTTCAAATCGTGGTTGGTCGATCACGAGCAGCGCGTCTTCCGCGGCATTCGAATCCCTCAGCACGATGCGCGTATTGTGAGCGTCTCCTTCGACACGCAGGAGCACCATGTGGCTCCCATTGCGAAGCCGAACGATGACTGGGAGCGCCTTCTTCAGATGAGATAGCCCACCCCAATCGAGCTTGACGCACTTTGCGCGCATGCCCGCTTTCTCCGCGCAGCGGATAAGCTGATGGACTGTGACGTTCTCGTCCGGCAGAAGGTTGTCTTGAATGAGCTGTGAGGACGTGAGGTGCAGCCCGTGCTGTCGTGCGACGATAATCAGGCACCCTAGTGCCGATGCGGGCGCCGCATCGGCCAGGTTCCGGTCATCGGCATGGTGGACGGTCATGGGGGGTCAAGCGATCTGAATATGTTAAGGCTTCACGTTCAACGACCAGTATAACATGGGGCGGCAAAAAAACCAGCCGCACTTATCGTTCAGATTGTGAAGAATGGCGGGGCGCACTCACACATCAGGCCTTGGCTTCCTGGAAGTTGAAGCCGTACTCTAACAAAGACCGTTGGATGGCCTCGTCGTCGGCCTCGGGCATCAGCGCGAGCGCACAGACCTCGAAATTTTGGCTGCTGACCGAAACGGTCGCAAACCCGGCCATCAGCAGGAGATTACCCAGTCGCTCGGCGGTAAATCCGGTGCGGTGGGCCATGTGGACGCGCCCCTCCTCGATGGCGCGCGAATGGCCATAGAGCATGTCCAGCGCCCTGATCGGCCCCGCCGGCGAATGATAGGCTATTGCGCCGATCCCATGCTGGGCTATGAAGTGAGCGACCGATTGCAGATCCGGGCTCATTATCAAGGCGAAACCATCGGGCTTGAGGATCTGGTGGAATTGCCGCAATGTAGGGTAGACCTCGTGGGCATACAGGTGCTCGAGCACATGCGATGTCCACACCGCGTTGAAGGACTGAGGCTTGAACGCGGCACTCAACTCAAGGACCGAGCCGATCACATCTGGTTTGACGCCGGGGTCGATGTCGAATCGGGTCTCTTCCCAATCATGGTTGAGCATCATCCGGGCGATGCGCTGTGCCGTACCGGATCCTGAGCCCGCGTTGAGCAATCGCTTCATCGTGAGAGACTAAATCCGTGTCCGCACCGGGCTCGGTGAAAGGGCCAGATGATAACATTAGCAAACCACAACACATCCACCATCGAAAGGACATCCTACATAAGATGCGAAAGCGCTGAGCTCAAAGGCAAAGCCCCGCCATTAGCGGGGCTTTCTCAGCGCAGCTTACAGGCGCCGGGTTCAGAGCTTCGCTAACTGCACGTCTCCATCGGTGAAGTGGAGATATTCGACGCCACTGATCACCACCGTCTGGCTGTCCCCGAAGTGCAGCGTGTAGGAGCTTGTCTTCTCGTCGACATCGACCTTGGTGACATCACGGAAGGAGCGATCGGCGAAATCCACGGTATCCGAGCCTGCGCCGCCTATAATTGTATCATTTCCGGTGTGGGTCTGAAGATGGAATGTATCGTTGCCGTTTCCTCCCTGCAGCGTCGAGTTCGCTCCTGATTCGCCGTAGACCCAGAAGACGTCATTGCCGTCACCGCCCTCAAAGACATCGCCCTGTGTGCCAATTAGCGTATCGTTGCCATCGCCACCGATAAGCGTGCTGTGGCCCGACGCTAGATCTTGTAGGATGTCGTGGCCGCTGCCGCCTTCGAGCACCTGAGCGCCGGTGCCCGCCTCGAGACGATCATTACCAGTCCCGCCGCTCAACGTGTCGTTGCCGCTGCCACCGTAGATACTGTCGTTGCCCGCACCGCCGAACAGTGAGCTGTTACCGTGTCCACCGCGGATCGCGTCGTTGCCGCTACCGCCATAGACCGTGTCGTTCCCATAGTCATATAGGGTCACACTATCGGAACCTTTTCCCATGGCGACGAACACGTCATTGTGGCCGCCGATCACGTTGAGCGTCTTGCCTCCAGCGTCATCGAGAATGATCGCTTTCAGGCTCGGCGTGGTCTCGACGGTGGTTGACTTCGCAACGTCGAGAACCTGAACGCCTGCTGGAACGGCCCCTCCGGAGAAGGGGCCAGACTGAAACACAGCCTTCGAAGAATCCCCAGGATGATCGCTGAACACTCCGCTACGTTCTAACGAGTCGATCAGTGCCGACCTGACGCTCGGCTCAATGTGATTTCCGTTATCGTGGAGAAACTGGTCCAACTCAGTTTTCGTCAGGTAAGATATAGCCATTGGAGGCCCTTTCGGTTCTTATTGCGACGCGATGCTACGGTCACGTCAAGGCGCTTCACGCTGTGACCATCCAGTCGCCGCGCGCGATGGCGTAGATAAGAAATCCGCAGTGTATGTTAAATGTTAGGATTGTGAGTGGTGCGTGTCAAGGATGAAAGATCCAACTGCCCACACTCATTTCACCGAGCTCGCAAGTTCGGCGATCTGCTTGGCGACCCCAGAGGTTTCCGAGCCGACACTGCGGGTCCGGGAGGGATATTGCTACCCCCTAGGAAAGGCTGGATCAGCCCTGTTCTGCGCCTGATGAGATCCCACCAACACGAACCTCGTCGAACGTTGGATAGCTTCTGCAGTTGTTGCCCCGCGGCAAATAGTCGTTTTTTCTGTGCAAGAATGGCCGCACGAACCACGCCGATGTCAGCTCTGCACGTGACCAAGCGCGACCAGGTTGCGACGTGCTTGCCTGAAAGGGTCATCGATGCTGAACAATCATGGCATGTGACGGAGTCACTGATTCCCATTGAAGGTCCTTGCGCAACAACCACTTGCCAGGCTATCCAGATCATTGAGATGAAGATGTCAAAATGTAATGCAAGCACCATTTCCTCCATTTGCTGCCCAAACACACATTGCGATTGGCGCCCTTCTGCCGGTCCGCTTCAGCTGATCATCTCGATGGTCAGCAGCCCCTCGGTCTCTCCGTCTCAGATGGGCTGCTTGGGCAGGCCTGCCATTCGGGAGGTCTCCGCCGGCACCCCCGTTCCTGCCTAGCTCCAGGATGAAGCGCCTGCTGGGGTTCAAAACTTGGGGGCCCGCATCATGCTCCACCTACTTTGTTGCCGTTCAGGCCGGATGACGGCTTTGTGAAAGATGAACATGCCTATCGAAACTCGATATTCATCTTGAACGCTTTCATTGGTAGCGTTAACAACCGGGCTGTATGATGCCTTTGTAGGTTAGCAGACGTCGTTGTATGTTATTTGACAGCGCCCGCCCCTTAGTTCAAGCCGGCGGCGAGTTACTTTGTCTGAACCCGTTCTAGTCCGAATGAAAAAACATTCTTATCAAGAGATTAAACTGAAACTCGCTCAGGCGGATGAATTGGCTCGAGCAGGCAGCTCTCAAGTGTCCGTCTGTGAGGCGCTTGGCGTGAGCGTTATGACGCTCCATCGTTGGCGGAAACGGCGGCTCAGCGAGGATGTAGGGCAACCTTCGGAAGAGCCTAACGCGGGCAGGGATGCTCCTCGTGCTAGCATCGATGAAATGCGTCGTGCGTTGGAAGAGCTCACGGTCGAGAACCGGCGCCTCCGCAAACTTGTCACGGATCTGATGCTTGAGAAGATGACACTCGAAGAGGCTTCGGCGCCCAGCTTTGCATCTGGCCGAGTACACGATCGCTAACCCAAGCTTGTTCATCTCTCGCTCCAAAAGTTGATGCGCAGTTCGGCTCCGGTCTCCAGCAGATCGGTCGCGAATGTGTGCCGCCGCGCAGCATCGGTTCAATATCCGATCTCTGAGCGCACACTGACGCGCCGAACTGATCTTCCTCCATCTCGACCGGGGTGATATATCAGGTGCGGAATGGAGCCGGAGTTCGGTTGCAGAAGCCCTGGATGAAGGCGGTGATGTCGCGCTGGCCCGTACAAGTTTTGGGGATCTCCCGATCGCTGTCGACCTAGATGCCGTAATGGGCCGGCCTTCGCGAGCCTAGCCAGGTAAGTGGCTGTCCCTCAGAATGATGATGTTGAAACGGAGTCCGAGTGATCGGCTCCAGGCATCAAGTGAGGAACAGCCATGGACTATTATGCGGGGATCGACGTGTCTTTGAAAGAGAGCAGCATCTGCATTGTTGACGGGACTGGCAACGTCGTCCGCGAGGTCAAGGTCGCCAGCGAGCCTGAGGTGCTTATTGGCTATTTCGACGAGTTGGA
>NZ_PTFE01000096.1:0-28288 GCF_002936975.1 Bradyrhizobium sp. AC87j1 | reverse complement strand
ATTGCCTGGGATCGAGACCCGCTTCATGATCGGGCTGTTGTTGCTCAAGCACATTTACGGGTTGTCCGATGAGGGAGTGTGCGAACGCTGGGTCCACGACCCGTATTTCCAGTTCTTCACCGGCGAATAACTAGCGCCGTCATTCCGGGGCGATGCGAAGCATCGAACCCGGAATCTCGAGATTCTCAGGTGCGCAATTGCGCACAAAAGTTCCGCACTTCGTGCGCCCCGGAATGACCGCTGCCGTCACTTCGACGCGACGGCCGTCCCCTCTGCCGGCAGGCTCGCCAGCAGCGCCTGCAATGTCGACAGCGTCGAGTGGTCCGCGACACCATCCAGCCGCGCGGGGCGGAAGTGGCGCTGGAAGGCGGTGACGACTTCCATGGTCGCGGCGTCATATTTGCCGGTCAGCGGCACGCCGTAGCCGTATCTGGCGAGCGCCTGCTGCAGGCTCAGCACCTCGTCGCTGATGGTCCCGAGCATCAGGGTCTCGCCGCGCACGACCGGAGCCGGCGTCACCCAGTGACCGACGCCGGAATTGGCCAGCGAGTGCCAGGGAAACTTTTCGCCGGGGTCCTTCTTGCGCGCGGGCGCGACGTCGGAATGGCCGAGCACCCGGTGAGCCGGCACCTTGCGGCGAAGCATGATGCCGCGGCACAGCGCGATCACGGCGGCGATCTGGCGCAGCGGATATTCCGGATAGCCCCAGTCGTGGCCGCGATTGATGATCTCGATGCCGATCGAGCAGGAGTTGATGTCGTCCTCGCCGGCCCAGGACGAGACGCCGGCGTGCCAGGCGCGCCTGGTTTCGGGCACGCATTGCACGATGCGGCCGTCCTCCAGCACGACGTAATGTGCCGAGACTTCGGTCCCCGCCGTGCACAGCCGCGCCAGCGCGCCCTCGACATCGGGCATGCCGGTGTAGTGCAGCACGATCATATCGGGCTGCCGTGTCTTGTTGCGCTCGCCATAGTTCGGCGAGGGGATGATGTCGGACACGATCGAGGAATCCGGCTCGAACGCCCTCATGCTCGCCGCGGCCTTGGGAACCGGGAGAACGCGTTGACGCTTCGAATCAGATCCAGACGGTGTGGACGAACCGGACGGCGGCATAGACAAACCAAGGTCGGACGGAGAGTTGGGCCAAGCCCTTCTCTTTACTATTCCTTTACCCTCCACCGTACGCAATCGCGCGGCGCGGTTAACGGATGCATTTTGGCGCAAGTGTGTGGATGAAGCATCACCGCCTCATCAGCTTTTCGACTTGTCACGAGCCGAGCAACACTTTCTTAACGCTAAGGGCCGTTACTGAGGGATGAAGAGCCGACCCGCGTCCGGAGGCGGCCAAAGCGTATTTTGGCTCGAAATCCCATGGCTGCCCGACAAATTCCGCTGGGAACACTGGGTTTGCCGCCCGGGACGACTGGGCGCGGTAACCATGCTGGACGGTGCGGTCGTGGAACCGCCGCGATACGGAGTCATTCGAGGCGTCATGGGCTTGTTCGTCCCCAATCTCGCTTGGACGTCAGGCTGGGCCTCCAGCAGGCCTGGCGCATGAGCTCGGCTCCGCACATCCCCGTTCTCGGCCGCGAAGCCGTCGACCACCTCGCCCCGCGTGCGGGGGGTATTTATGTCGATGCCACCTTCGGCGCCGGCGGCTATAGCCGCGCCATCCTCGACGTGCCGGGAAGCCGGCTCATTGCCATTGACCGCGACCGCACCGCCATCGCCGGCGGTGCCGAACTGGTCGAACGCTCCGCGGGCCGGTTGACGCTGGTCGAGGACCGATTCTCCAACCTCGGTGAGGTCTGCGCGGCGCAGGGCGTCGAGGCCGTGGACGGTGTCGTGATGGATGTCGGGGTGTCCTCGATGCAGCTCGACCAGGCCGGTCGCGGTTTCTCGTTCCGGCTCGACGGTCCGCTCGACATGCGGATGGGGCAGGCAGGGCCGACCGCGGCCGACGTCGTTGCCCGCGCCTCGGAAGCCGATCTCGCCGACATCATCTATCTCCTCGGCGAGGAGCGGCATTCGCGCCGCGTCGCCCGCGCCATCGTCGCGGACCGGCAGGAGACGCCGTTCACGACCACGCGCGCGCTCGCCGACCTTATCGGCAGGGTGGTGCGCTCCAAGCCCGGCGACATTCATCCGGCAACGCGGACGTTCCAGGCCCTGCGCATCTTCGTCAACGAAGAGCTCGAGGAACTTCAGACCGCGCTCGCTGCGGCCGAGCGCGTGCTCAAGCCGGGCGGGCGCCTCGTCGTGGTCTCCTTCCATTCGCTGGAAGATCGCATCGTCAAGAATTTCCTCTCCGAGCGTTCCAAGACCGGCGGCGGCTCGCGGCATTTGCCGGAGGTGGCGCAGGTTCCGCCGAGCTTCCAGCTTCTGACGCGGCGGCCCGTGATCGCCGGTGAGGACGAAGTTGCGCATAACCCGCGCGCGCGTTCCGCAAAGCTCCGCGCCGCCGAGCGCACCTCGGCGCCCGCGCATCAGGATGGCGAGCCATCGTCCTGGCCAAAACTTTCCGACGTGATGAGGGGAGGCTAGCGCATGCGCATCATCCACCTCTTCGTCATCGGCGCGCTGATCTTCGCGGCGGCCTATGTCTACCGGATCAAGATGGACTCCACTGCGCGCACCGAGAGGGTGCTGCGGCTGCATGCGGAGATCCGCGAGCAGCGCGACGCGATCGCTTCGCTGCGATCCGAATGGGCCAAGCTCGATGCGCCCCATCGGCTGCAGGGCCTGTCCGACCGGCATCTGCAGCTCAAGCCGGTCAACGGCACGCAATATGACCAGCTGAAGAACCTGCCGGAGCGTCCGCCGCGGATGTTCAGGCCGGGCGAGCCCGATCCGATCGGCGCCATGCTCAACACCATCGAAGCCGCGAGCGATCCTGACAATGTGACGGGCTCCGTGCCTCAGCCCGAGGACAAGCAATGAGCGGTGCGACTCCGGGCAAACCAACGGAACCCTGGCGCCAGCGGCTGATCCGCAGCCTGCTCTACGGGCGCAATGTCGACCGCGCCGCGAAGGCGCGCGCGCGCGTTGGCCTCGCCATGCTCGCCTTCGCCTCGGTCTACGCCCTGATCGGCGGCCGGCTCGTGATGTTTGCCATCGGCGCCGATGCCCATGGCGCACGCCGCGCCGCGGCGCAGGAGGTGGTGGCGACCGCACGGCCCGACATTGTCGACCGCAACGGTGCCATCCTTGCGACCGACGTCAAGGCGGCGAGCCTGTTCGGCGAGCCGCGCCGCATCATCGACAAGGACGAGGCGATCGAGCTGCTCACCGCGACCGTGCCCGACCTCGACGAGGCCGAGGTGCGCGAGCGCCTGAGGACGCGCAAGGGCTTCGTCTGGCTCAAGCGCGAGGTCACGGCCAAGCAGCAGCAGGCCATCCACAAGCTCGGCATTCCCGGCATCGGCTTCCTGCGCGAGAACAAGCGCGTCTATCCGACCGGCAACGAGGTCGCTCACCTCATCGGTCTCGTCAACATCGACAACCAGGGCATCGCCGGCATGGAGAAGTGGCTCGACAATCAGGGCCTCGCCGATCTCCACCGCGCCGGCTTTGCCACCGACCGGCTGCAAAAGCCGATCGAGCTTTCGATCGATCTGCGCGTCGAGCACGCGCTGCGCGACGAGCTGTTGAAGGCAAAGGAGAAGTACCACACCAAGGCGGCGTCCGGCATCGTCTCGAACGTGAAAACCGGCGAGATCGTGGCGATGGTCTCGCTCCCCGATTTCGATCCCAACAATCCCAAGGAAGCGCACGACCCCGACCGCATCAACCGCCTGACCACCGGCGTCTACGAGATGGGCTCGACCTTCAAGGCGTTCACGCTGGCGATGGCGCTCGATTCCGGAAAGATCAATCTGAACACGTCGTGGGATGCCCGCGGAAACCTGCACTACGGCAAGTTCACCATTCACGACAGCCACCCGCTGGGGCGCTTCATCAACACCAAGGAAGTGTTTACCTTCTCGTCCAACATCGGCGCCGCGCGGATCGCGCTCGGCCAGGGGGTCGAGGCACACAAGGCGTTCCTTGCCAAGATGGGCCAGCTGACGCGGCTGCGCACCGAACTGCCGGAGAGTGCGGCTCCGCTGATCCCGCGCCGCTGGGGTGAGCTGAACACGGTCACTATCGCGTTCGGCCAGGGCATGTCGGTGGCGCCGCTGCAGGCGGTGATGGGCATCAACGCGCTGGTGAACGGCGGCTATCTGATTCCGCCGACCTTCATGAAGCGCAGCGAATCCGAAGCGGCGGCGATGGCCAAGCGCGTGATCAAGACGGAGACCAGCGACAAGATGCGGTTCCTGATGCGGCTCAATGCCGAAATCGGCACCGCCAAGACCGCTGACGTCAAGGGCTACTATGTCGGCGGCAAGACCGGCACGTCCGAGAAGGTCATCAACGGCCGCTATGCCAAGAAGCGCGTGCTCAACTCGTTCACCGCGATCATGCCCTGCGACGATCCGAAATATCAGATCCTGATCATGCTGGACGAGCCGCAGGCGATTCCTGAAACGAAGGGCTTCATCACCTCCGGCTGGAACGCGGTGCCGACCGGCGGCAAGGTGATCGAGCGGATCGCGCCGCTTCTCGGCGTCGAGCCGCGGTTCGACCTGCCGCCGTCTGAGCGCCTTATTCTTGCAGCATCCAGGACAACCCAGTAATCAATCGGGTGGGCCGTAGCCGCTGCTGAGTCGGGGATTTCCCTCAAGATTCGGCTTTCCGGTACGGCGACTGGAAGACCATGAAGCTGCGCGACCTCTTAGGCAATGACGCCGCGATCGAGCCCGCCGTCGCGGCGCTCGAGGCGACGGGCATTGCGCTCGACAGCCGCGTGGTCAAGGCTGGGGATCTCTTCTTCGCACTCGCGGGCAGCAAGACGGACGGGGCGCGCTTCATCGACGCCGCGGTGGCCGCGGGCGCCGTGGCTGTCGTCGGTGGCCATGCGCCTGATACGAGCAAGGTGCCGTTCATCACTGTCGCCAATCCGCGCCGCGCGCTGGCGCTGGCCGCGGCAAGATTCTTTCCGTCGCAGCCCGCAACGATTGCCGCGGTGACCGGCACCAGCGGCAAGACCTCGGTCGCAGCGTTTGCGCGCCAGATCTGGGAGCGGCTGGGGCACGCCTCCGCCAGCATCGGCACCATCGGCCTCGTCTCGCCCAAGCGCACCGTCTACGGCTCGCTGACCACGCCGGATCCGATTGCGCTGCACCGGCAGCTCGATGAGATCGCGCGCGAGGGTGTCACACATCTCGCCTTCGAAGCGTCATCGCACGGGCTCGATCAGTACCGGCTCGATGGCGTACGCGTCTCCGCCGGCGGCTTCACCAATCTCTCCCGCGACCACATGGATTATCACCCGACCGTCGCGCATTATCTTGCGGCGAAGCTCCGCCTGTTCCGGGAACTCGTTTCTCCGGGCGGCGCAGCGGTGATCTCGGCCGATCATGATTGCTCGGCGGGAGCGATCGAGGCGGCGAGATCGCGCGGCCTGCGCGTGATGGCGGTAGGCCGCAACGGCGACGGGGCAGGCGACGGCATTCGTCTCGCCGAGGCCAAGGTCGAAGGATTTTCGCAGGTGCTCGCGCTCGAGCATCGCGGCAAGCGTTACGCGGTTAGGCTGCCGCTGGTCGGCGAATTCCAGATCGAGAACGCCCTGGTATCGGCCGGCCTTGCGATCGGCACCGGCAGCGATGCGGCCAACGTGTTTGCGAGTCTCGAGCATCTCGAAGGCGCCAAGGGCCGGCTCGAGCGCGTCGGCGAGCGCAACGGTGCGCCGATCTTCGTCGACTACGCGCACAAGCCCGATGCGCTGGCGAAGGCGCTGCAGGCGCTGCGGCCCTACGCGAAACGAAAGCTGGTCGTCGTGTTCGGCGCCGGCGGCGATCGCGATGCCGGCAAGCGTCCGATCATGGGCGAGATCGCGGCCGAGAATGCCGACGGCGTCATCATCACCGACGACAATCCGCGCAGCGAGAAGCCCGAAACCATTCGCGCCGAAATCCTCGCCACCGCAAAGGGCGCCCGCGAGATCGGCGACCGTGCCGCGGCAATCCGAACCGCGATCGAGGAACTACAGGAAGGCGATGCACTGCTCGTCGCCGGCAAGGGACACGAGACCGGACAGATCTTCGGCGGCCAGGTGCTGCCCTTCAGTGATCACGAGGCGGTCGCTGCCGCATTAGCGTCGAGGACAGCATGAGCGCGCCGATATGGACGGTTGCCGAAGTGGCGCGCGCGCTGGGCGCTGCCGGTTCGTTCCCGGACACGCCGATCGATTTCGTCACCCAGGACAGCCGCCTGGTGAAACCGGGCAGCCTGTTCGTGGCGCTGAGCGGCACGCCGAGCGGCGGCTTCATCTCGGCCTTCGCCAGCGCGCGCGACGGCTGGGAGTTCGCGGACAAGGCCGAGGCTTCGGGCGCGGTCGCGATGATCGTGCCGCACGAGATCGCGGGCATCCGCATCCCCCAGATCGTCGTCAAGGACACGCTGATCGACGGCCTCTGGGGCCTCGCACGCGCCGCCCGCGCCCGCTTCCGCGGGCCTGTGATCGGGCTCACCGGCAGCGCGGGCAAGACCAGCACCAAGGAATTTCTGGCGGCCTATCCGAACGCCTATGCAAGTCCGTCCAGCTTCAACAATTTCTGGGGCGTGCCGCTGACGCTGTGCAATGCCAGGCCCGATGCCAGTCTCTGGGTCGTCGAGATGGGCATGAACCAGCAAGGCGAGATCGCGCGGCTCAGCGAACTGACGCGGCCCACCGTTGCACTCGTCGTCAATGTCCAGCCGGTGCATCTGGAAAAACTAGGCTCGCTCGAAGCCATCCGCCGCGAGAAGGTGTCGATCGCGCTCGGCCTGCCCGAGGACGGCGTGCTGGTGCTGCCGGCCGGGCTGAAGGCATCCGAATGGAAGGGCAAGGTGGTGCGCTTCGGCGAGCATGCCGAGGTGCATGAGGTCACGCACGCGCCGCATGGCGAGAGCTGGCAGGTCGTGGCCATGATCCGCAAGAAGCAGATCGCCTTCAGCCTGACGCCGGGCGCGCCGCACCGCGTGCAGAATGCGCTGGCCGCGCTCGCCGCCATCCGCGCCGCGAGCCTCGATGCGGCGACGCTCGCGATCAAGCTCGACCGGGTCGGCATCATGACCGGCCGCGGCGTCGAGCAGGCGGTCGGCGGTATCACGGTGATCGACGACAGTTTCAACGGCAATCCGGCCAGCGTGGCCGCCGCGCTGCAAAGCCTCCAGGCGCGCAATGTAACCGGCGGCCGCCGGGTTGCGGTGCTCGGCGACATGCTGGAGCTCGGCGATGATGCACCAGGCTATCATACCGGCCTTGCCAAGCACCTCGACGGGATCGACGGGATCTACTGCGTCGGCCCTCTGATGCGCCACCTCTATGATGCGCTCCCGGCCGGCAAGGGCCTCGGCTGGCACGACGATCCCGCCACGCTGAAGCCGAGTGAGGTTGCGAACCTGCTGAAGGCAGGCGACGTCGTGGTTGTCAAGGGCAGCAAGAAGATGTTCTGGGTCAACAAGTTTGTGCCGGGCCTGGTGGCCGCCTTGCAGGCAAAGGCGTAAACTGCTTGGAAGGCGTTGTTCCCGAATCCCACCCTTTGCGGCGCGAAGCGTCCGGTTTCCCGGAGGTCGCGCGACCCATGATGAAGACCAGCGAATGCGCGTGAGGAACGTTGAGGCCAAGCTCAAAAAGATCAAGGCCAAGACCGCGTGCGCAAAGGCGCCATAGGACCGTCTGAATGTTTTACTGGCTGATCGAACTCTCCAACACATTTCCGGGCTTCGGTGCCGTTCGCACCTTCCTGAACGTCTTCCGCTACATAACCTTCCGCACCGGCGGCGCCGTCGTCACCGGCGCGCTGTTCGTGTTCCTGTTCGGGCCCTGGATCATCGATCACTTACGCATCCGCCAGGGCAAGGGTCAGCCGATCCGGACCGACGGCCCGCAATCGCATCTCGCCAAGAAGGGCACGCCCACCATGGGTGGGCTGATGATTCTGTCCGGCCTCACGGTCGGAACCGTGCTCTGGGCCAATCCGCTCAACCCCTATGTCTGGATCGTGCTGGCGGTGACGCTCGGCTTCGGCTTCGTCGGCTTCTATGACGATTATCTCAAGGTGACAAAGCAGACCACGACCGGGTTCGGCAGCAAGCTTCGCCTGCTGATCGAGGCGGCGATCGCGCTGGTGGCCTGCTATGCGCTGGTGCGGCTGAACCGCGATCCCGCATCTACCGCGCTGACGATTCCCTTCCTCAAGGACACCGTGCTGCATTTCGGCTGGTTCTTCGTCATCTTCGGCGCCTTCGTCATCGTCGGCTCCGGCAACGCGGTGAACCTCACCGACGGTCTCGACGGCCTCGCCATCGTCCCCGTGATGATCGCGACCGCGAGCTTTGCGATGATCGCCTATCTCGCCGGCAACGCCGTGTTCGCCGAATATCTGCAGATCAAATATGTCGCCGGCACCGGCGAGCTCGCGGTGCTCTGCGGCGCGTTATTGGGCGCCGGCCTCGGCTTCCTCTGGTTCAATGCGCCGCCGGCCTCGATCTTCATGGGCGACACCGGGTCGCTCGCGCTCGGCGGCATGCTCGGCGCCATCGCGGTCGCGGTGAAGCACGAGATCGTGCTCGCGGTGATCGGCGGCCTGTTCGTGCTGGAGGCAGTCTCGGTCATCGTGCAGGTGGTATCGTTCAAGTTGACGGGCAAGCGTATCTTCCGGATGGCGCCGATCCATCACCATTTCGAGCAGCTCGGCTGGACCGAGCCGCAGATCGTGATCCGCTTCTGGATCATCTCGGTGATGCTGGCGCTGGCCGGGCTATCCACGCTGAAGCTGCGGTGATCGATCGATGATCCCCGTCACGTCCTTTGCCGGCAAGACCGTTGCGGTGTTCGGCCTCGGCGGCTCGGGGCTTGCCTCCTGCCACGCGCTGAAGGCCGGTGGCGCCGAGGTGATTGCCGCCGACGACAATGCCGAGAACGTCGCCAAGGCCGCGCAGGCCGGTTTCTTCACCGCCGATTTGCGCAATGTGTCCTGGGCGAATTTCGCAGCCCTCGTGCTCGCGCCCGGCGTGCCGCTGACCCATCCAGTGCCGCACTGGAGCGTGCTGAAGGCGCGCGAGGCAGGTTGCGAGGTGATCGGCGATATCGAGCTGTTCTGCCGCGAGCGGCGGCGCCACGCGCCGAACGCGCCGTTCGTCGCCATCACCGGCACCAACGGCAAGTCGACCACGACGGCGCTGACCGCGCATCTGACCAAGGTCGCCGGTTACGACACCCAGATGGGCGGCAATATCGGCACCGCGATCCTGTCGCTGGAGCCGCCGCGCATGGGCCGCGTCCACGTCATCGAGATGTCGTCCTACCAGATCGACCTCACGCCTTCGCTCGATCCCTCCGTCGGCATCCTGCTCAATGTCAGCGAGGATCACATCGATCGCCACGGCACCATCGCGCACTACGCTGCGGTGAAGGAGCGCCTCGTTGCCGGCGTGCAAGCTGGCGGCACCGCGATCGTCGGTGTCGACGACGGCTTCTGCCGCGACATCGCCGATCGGCTCGATCGCGCCGGCAAGACCGTGGTGCGCATCTCCGTCAAGAATCCGCTGGCTTCGGGCATCCATGTCGAGCACGGCAATATCGTGCGCACCGCGGGCGGCGCCCGCAGCGAGATCGCAAAGCTCGGCGGCATCGGTTCGCTGCGCGGCCTGCACAATGCGGAGAACGCGGCCTGCGCCGCCGCCGCCGCGCTCGCGATGGGCATCAGCCAGGATGTGCTGCAGAACGGCCTGCGCAGCTTTCCCGGCCTTGCGCACCGCATGGAGCAGGTCGGCCGCCGCGGCCACGTGCTGTTCGTCAACGATTCCAAAGGCACCAATGCGGATGCCACGGCGCACGCACTGTCGTCCTTTGCCGATATTTTTTGGATCGCCGGCGGCAAGCCGAAGGCCGGTGGCATCACCAGTTTGACCGGCTTCTTCCCGCGCATCCGCAAGGCCTATCTGATCGGCGAAGCCGCGCTGGAGTTTTCGGGAACGCTGGGCAACGAGGTTGCGCACGAGATCAGCCAGACGCTGGACGTTGCCGTCGAGCACGCCGCGCGCGATGCGGAAGCGTCGGGTCTTGCCGACGCGGTCGTGCTGCTCTCGCCGGCCTGCGCCTCCTTCGACCAGTACCGCAACTTCGAAATCCGCGGCACTAGGTTTCGCGACCTGGTTCAGGCGCTGCCGGGCGTGAAGCCGGTCGTGTGAGATGTCGCGGCGACGCTGGATTGGAATTGCCGTCGCTGTTCTTGCTGTTCCAGTCATCGCGGGTTTTATCTTCGTTGTCATCGTCGACAATGTCATGACCGGATTCGGCGCATGCCGCGTCGTTCGCCAGCGCGCGTTCGCCTCGCCGAACGGCAGCCAGTTGGTCGTCGTGGTCTGGAAGTCGTGCGGAGCGACGGTGCCCGACAGCACGCAAGCCAGCATCATCGCGCGCGGCCGGACGTTCTCGCCCGAAAGCACGCCGACCTTTCTTAGCGTACGCGAGCATCAGGACGTTCTCGTTGCCTGGGGCAGCGAGCGGGCGGTCAGGATTGGGATTCCCGGGACAGCCCAGATCTATAAGCGCGATCAGCGCGCGGGGGACATCACGATCAGTTACGACTAGGGCTCTCGTGTCCCGGACGCGCGCAGCGCGAGCCGGGACCCAGAAGCTGCTAGGCCCCGGCTCTGCAGCGCACCGCAAGTGCGCTGCGCTGCGTCCGGGGCACGAGACTGTGCACAACTTCATCCACTTCCTTAACCCTGCGGTAACCAACCTCGGCGACCAATGGACAGACCTCTGTCCGAAAGCGGCCGCCCATGCTCTCCCGTGAAGAACGCACCCCCTTTTCCGAGTGGTGGTGGACCGTCGACAAGCCGCTGATGGGCGCCATTCTGGCGCTGATGCTGACCGGGGTAATCCTGTCGTTGGCGGCGAGCCCGCCGGTTGCGACCCGCATCGGGCTCGATCCCTTCCACTTCTTCAGCCGCCACGTGATGTTCCTCCTCCCGTCCTGCCTGGTGCTGCTCGGGGTGTCCTTCCTGTCGCCGCGCGCGATCCGCCGCTCGGCCCTGATCATCTTCGCGGCGAGCATCATCCTGATCGTGCTCACGCTCGCCATCGGCCCGGAAGTAAAAGGCTCGCGGCGCTGGATCACGCTGCTCGGCGTCAACATCCAGGCCTCCGAAATCGCAAAGCCGTCGTTTGTCGTGATTGCCGCCTGGCTGTTCGCGGAATCGACCAAGCGGCCGGAGATGCCGGCGACCTCGATGGCGCTGGTGCTGCTCATGATGCTGGTCGCGCTGCTGGTGATGGAGCCGGATTTCGGACAGACCATGCTGATCCTGATGGTGTGGGGCTCGCTGTTCTTCATCGCGGGCATGCGCATGATCTGGGTGTTTGGCCTCGCGGGTCTTGGTGCGGCCGGTCTGTTCAGCGCCTATCTCTTTGTTCCTCACGTGGCCGGACGCATCAAGCGCTTCATGAACCCGGCCTCGGGCGACACCTTCCAGGTCGATACCGCCATGGAAGCCTTCTACAACGGCGGCTGGTTCGGGCTCGGGCCGGGTGAGGGCATCGCCAAGCGCAGCCTGCCGGACAGTCACACCGACTTCGTGTTCGCGGTCGCGGCCGAAGAGTTCGGCATCATCCTGTGCCTGGCGATGCTGACGCTGTTCGCCTTCGTCGTCATCCGCACGCTGTCGCGCGCCTATGCCAACGAGGACATGTTCTCGCGCTTCGCGGCTTCCGGCCTTGCCATCCTGTTCGGCGTGCAGGCGGCGATCAATATGTCGGTGAACCTCCAACTGATCCCCGCCAAGGGCATGACGTTGCCGTTCATCTCCTATGGCGGCTCCTCGATCGTGTCGCTCGCCTATGGCGTCGGCATGATGCTGGCGCTGACGCGCCTGCGCCCACGCACCGAGGTCGAAGCCAGCGGCCGCGCCGACGCGATGCGGAGTTACGCTTAGCCGCTCTCGTGTCCCGGACAAGCGAAGCGCAGAGCCGGGACCCAGAATGCCGCAACCAATGGGCCCCGGTTCAGCAGCGCACCACGTCGCCAAGAGCGACGCGCTGCGCTGCGCCCGGGGCACGAGCGCCGCGTAGCCGGCTCGCAATGGCGAAAAAGTCCCTGTAAAACCTTCCACCATGGACACTTCCCCCCTGATTCTTCTCGCCGCGGGCGGCACCGGCGGCCATCTGTTTCCGGCCGAGGCACTCGGCGTCGAATTGATCCGGCGCGGCTTTCGCGTTCGTCTCGTCACGGACGAGCGCGCGCTGCGTTACAGCGGGCTGTTCACCAAGGACATGATCGACGTTGTCGCGAGCGAGACCGCGCGGGGCCGCAATCCGCTCCAGCTCGCCTATGCCGGCCTCACGCTCGCTGCCGGCACGCTGTCGGCCTGCGCCCTGATCAAGCGCTTGAAGCCGGTCGCCGTCGTGGGCTTCGGCGGCTATCCGACGCTGCCGCCGCTGGTCGCTGCGAAATTCGCCGGCGTGCCCGGCATCATCCACGACGCCAACGCGGTGCTCGGCCGCGCCAACCGGTTCCTGTCGAGCCGCGTGCGCGCCATCGCGACGTCGTTGCCTGGCGTGCTCGATCGCGATCCGGCACTCTCCGGCAAGACCACGACGGTCGGCACGCCGATGCGCCCGGCGGTGCTCGCCGCGGCTGCCGTGCCTTACGCCGCGCCCGAGGTGAACGGCCCGCTGCGGCTGCTCGTCGTCGGCGGCAGCCAGGGCGCGCGCATCATGGCCGATATCGTGCCCGGTGCGATCGAGCGGCTTGAGCCGGCGCTGTGGGGCCGGCTGATCCTGACCCAGCAGGTGCGGGACGAGGACATGGCGCGTGTGCGCGCGGTCTACGACAAGCTCAAGATCAAGGTGGAGCTGGCGCCGTTCTTCACCGATTTACCGGCGCGGCTCGCTTCAAATCATCTCGTGGTATCGCGCTCCGGCGCCGGCACGGTGGCCGAGCTCGCCGCGATTGGCCGGCCCTCCATCCTGGTGCCGCTGCCCGGCTCGATCGACCAGGACCAGTTCGCCAACGCCGGCGTGCTGGTCAAGGTCGACGGCGCGATCCGCATCCCACAGACCGAGTTCACCTCCGACCGGTTGGCGTCCGAAATCTCCGCCTTCGCCGCCGAGCCCGCGCGCCTCGCCGCCATGGCCGAGGCCGCCCGCGGCGCCGGCCGGCTCGACGCCGCCGAGCGACTGGCCGATCTGGTGGTCAAAGTCGCGGGAATCTGAGCCTAAGCGGACCGATTTTCGTATTTTTGCCGTCATGGCCGGGCTTGTCCCGGCCATCCACGTCTTGCATGAAGTAGCTTGGGATTCGTGGATGGCCGGCAAGCCTTGCGCAAAGACGCGCTTTGCGCTTATGCCCGGCCATGACGATGGAACCACGGGATAAGCCATGAGACTGCCGCGCGAGATCGGACCCATCCACTTCGTCGGGATCGGCGGGATCGGCATGAGCGGCATCGCCGAGGTGCTGGTCAATCTCGGCTATGCCGTGCAGGGCTCGGACGCCTCCGACAATTACAATCTCGACCGCCTTCGCAAGAAGGGCGCAAAAGTCTCGGTCGGCCACAAGGCCGAGAATGTCGACGGTGCCGAGGTCGTGGTCGTGTCCACCGCGATCAAGCGCGACAATCCGGAACTGATGGCGGCGCGCGAACGGCGCATTCCCGTGGTGCGCCGCGCCGAGATGCTCGCCGAGCTGATGCGGTTGAAGAGCTGCGTCGCGATCGCCGGCACCCATGGCAAGACCACGACGACCACGATGGTCGCGACGCTGCTCGATGCCGGCGAGCTCGATCCCACCGTGATCAACGGCGGCATCATCAATGCCTATGGCTCCAACGCGCGCCTTGGCGCGGGCGACTGGATGGTGGTGGAAGCCGACGAGAGCGACGGCACGTTCCTGAAGCTGCCGACCGATGTCGCGATCGTCACCAATGTCGACCCCGAGCATCTCGATCACTTCAAGACGTTCGAGGCCATGCAGGACGCCTTCCGTCATTTCGTTGAGAACCTGCCGTTCTACGGCTTTGCCGTGATGTGCATCGACCATCCCGTGGTGCAGAGCCTCGTCGGCAAGATCGAGGACCGCCGCATCATCACCTACGGTGAAAATCCGCAAGCGGATGCGCGGCTCGTCGATCTGACCCCGATGGGCGGCGGATCGAAGTTCAAGGTTGCGTTCCGGGACCGCAAGACCGGGGCCGTGCACGAGATTTCCGATTTGATGCTGCCGATGCCGGGACGCCACAACGCCTCCAATGCGACGGCGGCCATTGCTGTCGCGCGCGAGCTCGGCGTCTCCGACGAAGCGATCCGCAAGGCGATCGCCGGCTTCGGCGGCGTCAAGCGCCGCTTCACCAAGACCGGCGAATGGAACGGCGTCACCGTGATCGACGATTACGGCCACCATCCCGTCGAGATCGCGGCGGTGCTGAAGGCGGCGCGGGAATCCACCAATGGCAAGATCATCGCCGTGGTGCAGCCGCATCGCTACACCCGCCTGCAATCGCTGTTCGAGGAATTCTGCACCTGCTTCAACGATGCCGATGCGGTCGTTGTCGCCGACGTCTATGCCGCCGGCGAAGCGCCGATCGAAGGCATCGATCGCGACCATTTCGTCACGGGCCTGCGCGCCCACGGCCACCGCGAGGTGATCCCCCTGCCGGCGGCGCCGGAGCTCGCGGGCATCGTCAAGGGATTGGCGAAGTCCGGCGATCTCGTCGTGTGCCTTGGCGCCGGTAACATCACGCAATGGGCATATGCGCTGCCGGACCAACTGAAGGCGCTGGGGTAGGGCAGTGGGATTCCCCGACATCACGCCCGATCTCAAAGCCGCGATGCCGGAGCTGCGCGGCCGGCTGCTCGCCAACCAGTCGCTGGCCGAGCTCACCTGGTTTCGCGTCGGCGGTCCCGCGCAGGTGCTGTTCACGCCGGCGGATGAGGACGATCTCGCTTACTTCCTCGCGCATCTTTCTCCCGACGTTCCCGTCTACGTCGTCGGTGTCGGCTCCAATCTGATCGTGCGCGACGGCGGCATTGCGGGCGTCGTGATCCGCCTGGCGCCGCGCGCCTTCGGCGAGGCCAGCGCCAGCGGCGATATCGTCACTGCCGGTGCTGCCACGCTCGACAAGCGCGTGGCAGAAGTGGCTGCATCCGCCAATGTCGGCGGGCTCGAATTCTACTTCGGCATTCCCGGCACCATCGGCGGTGCGCTGCGCATGAATGCGGGTGCCAATGGCGGCGAGACCAAGGACGTACTGATCGAGGCGCGCGGCGTCAGTCGCGACGGCACCAAGCACGTCTTCTCCAACGCCGAGATGAAATTCGTCTACCGCAACAGCGGCCTCGATCCCTCCATCATCTTCACCTCCGCGCGCTTCCGCGGCGAGATCGGGAATGCTGACGCGATCCGCGCGCGCATGGCGGAGGTGCAGTCCCATCGCGAGACCGCGCAGCCGATCCGCGAAAAGACCGGCGGCTCCACCTTCAAGAATCCGCCGGGCCATTCCGCCTGGAAGCTGGTCGACGCCGCCGGCTGCCGCGGTTTGCGCGTCGGCGGCGCGCAGGTCTCGGAGATGCACTGCAATTTCCTGATCAACACGGGCGATGCCACGGCGCACGACATCGAGACGCTGGGCGAGACCGTGCGCGAACGCGTGAAGGCAAATTCCGGAATTGAGCTACACTGGGAAATCAAGCGGATCGGGGTTTCCACATAATTGTCGTTCCGGGGCGGTGCGAAGCGCCGAACTATGGTGCGCAATTGCGCACCTGAGAACCTCGAGATTCCGGGTTCGCGCTTTGCGCGCCCCGGAATGACGAACTGGAGAGATTGCGGACTATGAACATGCGCATCACCATCCTCTTCGGCGGCTCCAACCGCGAGCGTCTGGTTTCGGTCGCCTCGGCCCAGGCCCTGCATCAGGCATTGCCCGAGGCCGATCTGTGGTGGTGGGACGTCGAAGACAAGGTGCACACCGTCCAGTCGAAGCAGTTGCTCGAACATGAGCGCCCCTTCGAGGACGAGTTCAAGCCCGGCACATCAGGCATCCCACTGGCACAGGCGCTCGATCAGGCCAAGGCCGAGGATCGGGTGCTGGTGCTCGGCCTGCATGGCGGGCGCGCCGAGAACGGCGAATTGCAGGTGATGTGCGAGGCGCGCGGCGTGCCCTTCACCGGCTCCGGCTCGGCCTCCTCGCATCTGGCCTTCGACAAGATCGCGGCCAAGCATTTCGCCGCGCTCGGCGGCGTCACGCCGCCGGCAAACGTAGCGCTCGACGAGATCGACGAGGCCTTCGCCGAATACGGCAGGCTGATCGCAAAGCCGGCGCGCGACGGATCGAGCTACGGCCTGATCTTCGTCAACGCCAAGCAGGACCTCGTCGCCGTCCGCAACGCGGCCAAGCACGAGGAGTACGTCATCGAGCCCTACATCGCCGGCATCGAGGCGACCTGCGGCGTGCTGGAGCGCACCGATGGTTCGATCATGTCGCTGCCGCCGATCGAGATCATTCCGGGCGAGGGCAATTTCGATTACGCTGCAAAATATCTCCTGAAGTCGACCCAGGAGATCTGCCCCGGTCGTTTCGCACCCGAGATCACCGCCGCGCTGAAGGCGCAGGCGATGCTGGCGCACCGCGCGATGTCCTGCGCCGGCTATTCCCGCTCGGACTTCATCGTCTCGGACAGGGGCCTCATCTATCTCGAGACCAACACGCTGCCCGGGCTGACCAAGTCCTCGCTCTACCCCAAGGCGCTGAAAGCCGAAGGCATCGAGTTCGTCGACTTCCTGCGCGGCCTGGTGGAGCTCGCCGGGCGGGGCGTGCGGAAATAATTAGGACTGGTTAACGGCCGAATCGGCGAAACGGGCCGATTTGGGGTCCAAAACCGGTAAAATGCCGGACATCGCGGCATAAATGCCTCACATCGCGGGGCAAAATGCGCCGGACGTTAACGAACTTTACCTTTTGTTTACCAGGACGTCCGAAGGTTAACGCTGGCGGCGCATGTGGCGCTTTGGCTGCCGGCGCGTGAGCTCTCGGGGGTGATGTCACCTCCAGCGAACGCTTTGATGGGGAGAGGCTTCTTCTGCTGAAGACCAGCACCCGGCCCGGCACGTCGAAGACGTCATGTTCGCCAGGATCCGCGCGATGTCGCGGGCAAACTGTTGACGAGCTCGTGCAATGGATGGAGCAGGAAGCCTCACCCGGTCGCTTTTCAGATCGCTGAGGCCCCAAGCTGACCTGAAGGCGGCCGCTGTCGGAGCGGTCGTGCTTCTGCGCGAGTGGCTGCAGGACAAGCGCCAGGAAAGACTTCACGCCGCGCGTGCTGCCGCCAAGATCAAGGCCAAGGCCATCGTCGAGCGTGAGCCGCCGCCGCGCGTGGTCGCGCTGATCGAGCGCTATCTGCCGCGCCGGGTCGGGATCAGCATGACCGTGCTGCTTTTGATCGGCAGTACCGGCTTCGGCATCGTCAAGGGCGGCCATCTCCAGGATTTCATCACCGCGGTCAGCGATGCCCGCAACGCGCTGGCCAATTCCGCCGGCTTCCGCATCACCTCCGTCGTGATCAACGGCCGCAAGCACCTCACCCAGGACGAGATCCTGGCCATTGGCGGCGTCAGCGGCCGTTCCTCGCTGCTGTTCCTCGATGCTGACGCGGTGCGCGACAAGCTCAAGGCCAATCCGTGGATCGCCGATGCGACCGTGCTGAAGCTTTATCCGGGCCAGCTGATGATCGAGCTCACCGAGCGCAAGGCATTCGCGCTGTGGCAGGAGGCCGGCCGGCTCTCGGTCATCGCCGATGACGGCGCCGTGCTCGAACCCTATGTCTCGCGCCGCTTCCTGTCGCTGCCGCTCGTGGTCGGCAAGGGCGCCGAGAGTCAGGCCCGCGATTTCCTCGCGCTGCTGGCGCGCTATCCGCAGGTCAACTCGATCACCAAGGCCGCGATCTTCGTCGGCGAGCGGCGCTGGAACCTGAGGCTCAAGGACGGTCTCGACATCCGCCTGCCCGAGCAGGACGTCGGCAACGCGCTGGCGATGCTGTCCAAGCTCGACAAGGAGGACAGGCTGTTCTCGCGCGACATCGTCGCCGTCGACATGCGCCTGCCTGATCGTCTGGTGGTGCAGCTGTCCGAGGACGCCGCCAAGGCGCGCGAGGAGCTGTTCAAGGACAAGAAGAAAAAGAAGGCCGGGGATGCCGCATGACCGGTCTTGATCGCACCCAGACGCCGAAGACGCGCCCGATGCCGCACAAGCGCGGCGGCCTCGTCGCCTGTCTCGACATCGGCACCAGCAAGATCGCCTGCATGATTGCGCGGCTGAAGCCGTCGGCGCCGAGCGAGGCGCTGCGCGGCCGCACCCATGCGGTGGAACTGATCGGATACAGCCAGATCCAGTCGCGCGGCATGAAGGCCGGCGCGGTGATCGACCTTACCGAATGCGAGCAGGCCGTGCGCCAGGCCGTCGCGCTCGCGGAGAAAATGGCCAAGGTGCGGGTCGAGTCCGTGCTGCTCTCGGTCTCCGGCGGCCGGCTTTCCGGCCAGCTGGTCGAAGCCGCCGCAGATATCCGTGGTGGCGCCGTGACGCAGGCCGATGTCAGCCGCGTCACCTCGACCGGCATGCGTCACGCCACCGGCGAAGGCCGCACCGTGCTGCACGCGCTGCCGGTCGGCTACACACTCGACGGCGTCAAGGGTATCCGCGACGCCCGTGGCATGGTCGCGCATCAATTCGGCGTCGACATGAACGTCGTTACTTGCGACGCCACCGTGGCGCGGAACCTGATGCTGGCGGTGGAACGCTGCCACATCAATGTCGAAGCCATGGCGGCGAGCCCCTATGTGGCCGGGCTGTCGGTGCTGACCGACGACGAGGCCGATCTCGGCGCTGCCGTCGTCGAGATGGGCGCGGGCACCACCACGATCGCGGTCTATTCCGGCGGCCGTTTCGTTCATGCGGCGGGTTTTGCGGTCGGCGGGCAACACATCACGATGGATCTGGCGCGCGGACTCTCCGCGACCATTGCCGATGCCGAGCGAATCAAGACGTTATACGGGACCGTCATCACCGGCGGATCGGACTCGCGTGAGCTGATGTCTGTGCCGACAGCCGGTGACGAGCAGGATCTGCCGCAGATCGTCTCCCGCGCCACCATCGCCAACATCGTCAAGCACCGTGCCGAGGAAGTCTTCGAAATGGTTCGGGACAAGCTGAAGGATTCGCCCTTCGCCTCAGAGCCCAACGGCCGGGTCGTGCTCTCGGGCGGCGCCTCGCAGCTGACCGGCCTCGTCGAACTCGGCACCCAGATTCTCGGCCGGCCCGTGCGGGTCGGACGTCCGCTCGGCTTCGGCCGGCTGCCCAACGAGGCGAAGAACGCCGCGTTCGCGGTGCCGGCCGGACTTCTCGTCTACCCGCAATATGTTCACCACGAACATGTCGAACCGCGGCATACGCGGCAGCAGGTCAAGACAGGGACCGGCGGTTATTTCGGAAAGGTCGGACGATGGCTACGCGAGGGCTTCTGATGATTCATTTCCGCAATTCCCGACTTTCACCAACTCCCGCGGCCGCCGGCCGGGGCGAACCCACGCGCACGTGATCGAGAGGCAAACATGACCATCAGCATCAACGTTCCTGATATTCACGAGTTGAAGCCCCGGATCACCGTGTTCGGCGTCGGCGGCGCCGGTGGCAACGCCGTCAACAACATGATCACGGCGGGCCTCCAGGGCGTCGACTTCGTGGTCGCCAACACCGACGCGCAAGCGCTGACGATGTCGAAGGCGCAGCGCATCGTGCAGATGGGCACGGCGGTCACGCAAGGCCTCGGCGCCGGCTCGCAGCCAAACGTCGGCGCGGCGGCGGCGGAAGAGGTGATCGACGAGCTGCGCGACCATCTCTCGGGCGCCAACATGGTGTTCGTCACCGCGGGCATGGGCGGTGGCACCGGAACCGGTGCAGCTCCCGTGATCGCCAAGACCGCGCGCGACATGGGCATCCTCACCGTCGGCGTCGTGACAAAGCCCTTCCACTTCGAGGGCGGCCGCCGCATGCGCACGGCCGAAGCCGGCATCAACGAGCTTCACAAGGTCGTGGATACGCTGCTGATCATCCCGAACCAGAACCTGTTCCGGGTCGCCAACGAGAAGACCACCTTCGCCGACGCCTTCGCGATGGCCGACCAGGTGCTGTACTCGGGCGTTGCCTGCATCACCGACCTGATGGTCAAGGAAGGCCTGATCAACCTCGACTTCGCCGACGTCCGCGCCGTCATGCGTGAGATGGGCAAGGCGATGATGGGCACCGGCGAAGCCTCCGGCGACAAGCGCGCGCTGACCGCCGCCGAAGCCGCGATCGCCAACCCGCTGATCGACGACAGCTCGATGAAGGGCGCCAAGGGCCTCCTCATCTCCATCACCGGCGGCAAGGATCTCACCCTGTTCGAGGTCGACGAAGCCGCGACCCGTATCCGCGAGGAAGTCGACCAGGACGCCAACATCATCGTCGGCGCCACCTTCGACGAAGCGCTCGACGGCCTGATCCGCGTCTCGGTCGTTGCCACCGGCATCGAGCAGGCGGCGATCGCCCGCAACAGCCAGGCGACCTCCGCTCCCGTCGCGAACGCGGCGCCGCAGGCGCAGCAGGCTCCCGCAGCTCCGGCCGTCGCCGCCGAGAGCCGTCTTGCCGACCTGACCGCGCGGCTCCGCGCCGACAATCAGCGTATGGCTGAGCGCGCCCAGAAGCTGGAAGGCCAGATCCCGGCCGCAGCCCCGGTCGCTGCCGCGCCGATGGCGCCCCGTCCGAATGTCGAGCGCGCCGCGCTCGCCGCCATCGCCGCCGCCGTTGCAGAGGTCCCGCAGGCGCCCGCGCCGATGCAGACCTATGGCGACGTCACCGTTCGCCCGATCGCGCAGAAGCCGACGCTGTTTCCGGAGCCCGACATGGCCCCGGTCGCGATGCAGGAGCCGATGACGCCGGAAAACTTCATTCCGCCGCAGGCCGAGCGTGCGCCGGCCCGTGCGCCGCGGATGCCGCGCCTCGATGAGCTGCCGATGCCGGCCCAGGCCGAGATTCGCCAGGCCCGCGGCGAGGTCGAGGAGGAGACCCCGCAGAAGACCCGCCTGTCGCTGCTGCAGCGCCTCGCCAATGTCGGCCTCGGCCGTCGCGACGAGGAAAGCGAGCCGCCGGTCGCGGCCCGCACCGCCGGTCCCGCGATGCCGCCGCTGCCCGAGCGCCGCCAGCAGAAGACCGTGGCGCAGCAGATCGCGTCGACCGAGCCGGTATCTGAGTACGCCCGCCGTCCCGCGCCGCAGGGGCTGGACATGCACGGCCGTCCGGCGCCTGTTGCGCCGGCGCCACAGGGTGACGACCATCTTGATATCCCGGCCTTCCTGCGGCGGCAGGCGACCTGAGGATTGTTACAATAAGGCAGACGAAAAAAGGTCCCGGCAACAAGCTTGCCGGGACCTTTCCTTTTGTCCCGTGCATATCCGGATTGCGCAGACAAGCAACTGATTTTAAATAATTAATTACGTGTTTGGGTGTTCAGTCAAACTGCCGGAAGCGACCCAAAACCTCGGCGCAATTTGGTTAAGCCTTGGCGCGAATACGGCAGGTTTGGGGTAACAATCGGTAAAAAAGCGTGAGTTGGCGCTGTTTGAGGCAGTGACTATGGTTTGCCGTGACTTGGGGATACGGATTCGCAGGAGCTCGGCACTGGCCGGCCAAGTGAGTCCAGTATAAGTCGCAGTGGGTCGTAGTGGGGCGGGTTCCTGATGAAATTTAGCCGGCAAACAACGCTTCGTGCGCAAGCCTCCGTGGCAGGCGTGGGCGTTCATTCCGGTCTTCCCGTCACTCTCACCCTTGGGCCTGCGCCTGTCGACGCGGGTTTTATTTTTGTCCGCACCGGCCTCGAGGGAAGTGATCGCGAAGTTCAGGCGACCGCCGAGCAGGTGATCGCGACCGACTTCGCCACCGTCCTCGGCGATCGCAACGGTCCGCTGGTGTCCACCGCGGAGCACGTGCTTGCTGCACTGCGGGGTATGGGTGTCGACAACGCCACCATCGAGATCGATGGTCCCGAAGTGCCGATCATGGACGGCAGCGCCGCGGCCTTCATTGCGGCGATCGACCAGGCCGGCATCGTTACCCAGCCGGCACAGCGCCGCTTCATTCAGATTTTGAAGCCGATCTCGGTCAAGATCGGCGACTCCTTCGGCGAGATCAGGCCCTACGCCAACGGGTTCTGCGTCGAGGTCGAGATCGATTTCACCAATCCCGTCATCGGCCAGCAGAGCTACGCCTTCGACCTCAACCCGGAGCGTTTCCGCCGCGAAGTCGGCCGGGCCCGGACCTTCGGTTTGATGAGCGACGTGGCGCGGCTCTGGAGCGCGGGCTATGCCCTCGGCGCCTCCTTCGACAACACCGTCGTGTTCGACGACGAGCGGCTGCTCAACACCGAGGGCCTGCGCTACGCCGATGAATGCGCCCGCCACAAGGTGCTGGACGTGATCGGCGACCTGTCGCTGGCCGGCCTGCCGCTGCTCGGCGCCTACCGCTCGGTGCGTGGCGGCCACAAGCTCAACCACGCTGTCCTGACCGCGCTGCTCGCCGACCGTACCGCCTGGCGGGTGGTCGAGGGCGAGGCGGCCCGCCGCACCACGCGTCCTGTGGGCGAGGTCGGTCGCGGTATCGTCGGCGGCCGGATCGCTGCGGCCTACGGGCCGGACGTGTCCTGATCAAGCTGTTGCCGCCGGCCTCAGGCAGCGGCTTACCCCGGGAAACTCCTGGTAACCACGATCGGCTAGGATTGCGGCACGTTCGCCTTAATCCGGGCGAAATGCCTGCCTATCCGGTTGGTTAAAGATCGCTTTTCGGATACATCGGCGTGGTCGCATGGCAGGCACCACGGTTACATTTCGCGCCCATGACGGGGTTCATGGGCTGGCGGCACCGCATCACAGGGCGTCAGGGCTTAAACTCATGTCGGCACAGCGTACGACGCGCGGATATTTCTCGGTCTCGTCGCGGGCCCGTGGGCTGCTGCAGGCCGTCACCTTCATGATGCTCGCACTGCCGCTGGCCGGCTGCGGCACCGGTTCGCTCTGGGACAAGTTCACCGCCAAGGACGACACCTTCGTCGAGGAGCCCGCCGACAAGATCTACAATGAGGGCCTGTACCTCATGAACGAGAAGAAGGACATGAAGGCGGCGAACAAGAAGTTCGAAGAGGTCGACCGCCAGCATCCTTATTCCGACTGGGCCCGCAAATCGCTGCTGATGTCGGCCTATGCGTCCTACCAGGGCGGCGACTTCGACGGCTGCATCGGCGCCGCCACCCGCTACGTCACGCTGCATCCCGGCAGCCCGGATGCAGCCTATGCGCAATATCTGATCGCCGCCTCCCATTACGACCAGATCCCGGACACCAGCCGCGACCAGGCCCGCACCGAGAAGGCGATCGCCGCCCTTGAAGAGGTGGTGCGCAAATATCCGAGCTCGGAATACGCGACATCCGCCAAGGCCAAGATCGAGGGTGCGCGCGACCAGCTTGCCGGCAAGGAAATGAATGTCGGCCGCTATTACGCGCAGAAGCGCGACTACACGGCGGCGATCAACCGCTACAAGACCGTTGTCACGCAGTATCAGACCACCCGCCATGTCGAGGAGGCGCTGTTCCGGCTGACCGAGGCCTATATGGCGATCGGCATCGTCGGCGAGGCGCAGACCGCGGCGGCCGTGCTTGGGCACAATTTTCCTGACAGCCGCTGGTACAAGGACGCCTATAATCTTGTAAAATCCGGCGGTCTCGAACCGAGCGAGAATCAGGGGTCCTGGATCAGCCGGACTTTCAAGAAGATGGGTCTCGGCTAGGAAATTTGGTTCCATGCTGGCGCGTCTGTCGATCCGTGACATCGTCCTGATCGAACGGCTCGATATCGAATTCGCCACCGGCCTCGCGGTTTTGACCGGCGAGACCGGTGCGGGCAAATCCATCCTGCTCGATGCCTTTGCGCTGGCACTCGGCGGCCGCGGCGACGCCGGCCTCGTGCGCCACGGCGTGGAGCAGGGGCAGGTGACTGCCGTGTTCGATGTCCCCAAGAATCACCCCGCGACGAAGATCCTTGCCGAGAATGGCCTGGAGGACACCGGCGAGATGATTCTCCGCCGCGTGCAGCTCGCCGACGGCCGCACCCGGGCCTTCATCAACGACCAGTCGATCAGCGTGCAGACGCTGAAGGCGGTCGGCGCCGCCCTGGTCGAGATCCACGGCCAGCATGACGAGCGCGCCCTGGTCGACGCCGCCACCCACCGCCGCCTGCTCGATGCGTTCGCCGGCCTGGAGAAGGACGTCGCCGCGGTCGAATCGCTCTGGGACGCACGCCGCACTGCCAATACCGCGCTGGAGGAGCATCGCGCCGCCATGGAGCGCGCCGCGCGGGAAGCCGACTATCTGCGCCACGCCTCCGCCGAGCTGAAGCAGCTCGCGCCCAAGGACGGCGAGGAAACCTCGCTCGCCCACCGCCGCACCACCATGATGCAGGGCGAGAAGATCGCCTCCGACCTGCGCGAGGCGCAGGAGGCTGTCGGTGGCCACCATTCGCCGGTCTCGACTCTGTCGGCGGCGGTACGCCGGCTGGAGCGCCGCGCCGTCAATTCGCCGGCGCTGGTCGAGCCTGCCGTGAAGGCGATCGACATGGCGATCAACGCGCTGGAGGAGGCCGACCAGCATCTGCAGGCGGCACTCGCCGCGACCGATTTCGATCCGGCCGAGCTCGAGCGTATCGAGGAGCGCCTGTTCGCGCTGAGGGCCGCCTCGCGCAAATATTCGACGCCGGTCGACGGGCTCGCCGCGCTGGCCGCCAAATACGCCGCCGATGTCGTGCTGATCGATGCCGGCGCCTCGCGGCTGAAAAAGCTGGAGCAGGCCGCGATCGAGGCAGATAGCCGCTATGCCGCTGCCGCCAAGAAGCTGTCGCTGGTGCGGCAGAAATCGGCGGAGAAGCTCAACAAGGCCGTCAATGCCGAGCTCGCGCCGCTCAAGCTCGAGCGCGCCAAGTTCATGACCCAGGTCGCGACCGATGAGGCAGCTCCAGGCCCGCAAGGCTTCGACCGCGTCGAGTTCTGGGTGCAGACCAATCCGGGCACCAAGCCAGGACCGATGATGAAGGTCGCCTCCGGCGGCGAGCTGTCGCGCTTCCTGCTCGCGCTCAAGGTCGTGCTGTCCGACCGCGGCTCGGCGCCGACGCTGGTGTTCGACGAAATCGACACCGGCGTGGGCGGTGCGGTCGCCGACGCCATCGGCGGGCGCCTGGCGCGGCTTGCCGGCAAGGTGCAGGTGATGGCCGTGACCCACGCCCCGCAGGTCGCCGCCCGCGCCGACCAGCACCTGCTGATCTCCAAGGATGCCCTCGACAAGGGCAAGCGTGTCGCCACCCGCGTCAATGCGCTGGCCGCCGACCACCGCCGCGAGGAAATCGCCCGCATGCTGGCCGGCGCCGAGATCACGGCCGAGGCGAGGGCGGCCGCGGAACGGCTGCTCAAGGCGGCCACGGCTTGATTGTGTGTCCCGGACGCGGCGCAGCGCGCAGCGCTGCTCCACAGAGCCGGGACCCAGAGCACTGCTTCATGGGCCCCGGCTCTGCAGCGCACCGCTGAAGAAGCGTTGCGCTGCGTCCGGGGCACGAGACTTTACCGCCTTTACCCTCCCGCCCGCTCCATCGTATCCAAGCACCATGGCCAGAGCAGCAAAATCCAAAGCAACACCGCTTCGCGACGTCGCCGACCTCACCAAGGCCCAGGCCAAGGTCGAGCACATGCGGCTGGCGCTGGAGATCGAGGGGCACAACGAGCGCTACTATCAGGAGGACGCACCCACCGTCACCGACGCCGAGTACGACGCGCTACGCCAGCGCTTCAACGCGATCGAGAAGCGCTTTCCTGAATTCGTCACCTCGGACTCGCCCTCGCAAAAGGTCGGCGCGGCGCCGTCAGGCCGCTTCAAGAAGGTCCGGCATTCCGTTCCGATGCTGTCGCTCGACAACGCCTTTGCGGAAGAGGACGTGCGCGACTTCGTCGGCCGCATCGTGCGCTTCCTGAAGCTCGACGACGACAAGGTCAATTTCTCCGCCGAGCCGAAGATCGACGGCCTGTCGATGTCGCTGCGCTACGAGGGCGGCGAGCTGGTCACCGCGGCGACGCGCGGGGACGGTGCGGTCGGCGAGGATGTCACCGCCAACATCCGCACCCTCGAAGACGTGCCGCAGAAGCTGAAAGGGCGCAACGTGCCCGACATCTGCGAGGTGCGCGGCGAGGTCTACATGACCAAGAAGGCGTTCCTCGCGCTCAACGAGCGGCAGAAGGCGGCCGGCGACACCATCTTCGCCAATCCGCGCAATTCGGCGGCCGGTTCGCTCCGGCAGAAGGACCCGACCATCACGGCCTCGCGCCCCCTCGGCTTCTTCGCCTATGCGTGGGGGCAGATGAGCGCGATGCCGGAAGGGACGCAGAGCGGCATGATCGGCTGGTTCGAGCGCTGCGGCTTCAAGACCAATCCGCTGACCAAGCTGTGCCACTCCGTCGAGGAGCTGGTCGCGTTCCACCGGAGCATCGAGGAAGAGCGCGCCGAGCTCGACTACGATATCGATGGCGTCGTCTACAAGGTCGACCGCATCGACTGGCAGGAGCGTCTCGGCTTCGTCTCGCGCACGCCGCGCTGGGGCATCGCGCACAAATTCCCGGCCGAGCGGGCCATGACCGTGCTGCGCGACATCGAGATCCAGGTTGGTCGCACCGGCTCGTTCACGCCGGTCGGCAAGCTCGAGCCGGTCGGCGTCGGCGGCGTGATCGTGCAGAACGTCACGCTGCACAACGAGGACTATATCAAGGGCATCGGCAACAAGGGGGAGGTGCTGCGCGAGGGGCGCGATATCAGGATCGGCGACACCGTGGTGGTCCAGCGCGCCGGCGACGTGATCCCGCAGATCGTCGATGTCGTCCTCGACAAGCGGCCGAAGAGCGCCAGGGAATTCTCCTTCCCGAAGAAGTGCCCGTGCCCGCTGCACACCGACGTTGTCCGCGGCGCAACCGCCGCCGGCGAAGAGGAATCCCGCGCCCGCTGCAGCGGCGAGTTCGCCTGCCCCTATCAGAAGATCGAGCACCTCAAGCTGTTCGTCTCGCGCCGTGCTTTCGACATCGACGGTTTAGGGGAGAAGCAGCTGCAGTATTTCTTCGACGAGGGATGGGTCAAGGAGCCCGCCGACATCTTCACGCTGGAGAAGCGCAACGCGAAGCTGAAGCTCGAGGAGATCGAGGGCTACGGTGCCACCTCGGTGCGCAACCTGTTCGGCGCCATCGAGAGTCGACGCACAATCGCGCTCGAACGCTTCATTTATGCGCTCGGCATGCGTCATGTCGGCGAGACCACGGCGCTGGCGCTGGCACGCGGCTACGGCTCGTGGGACGCCTTCCACGATGCCTGCCTCAAGGTCGCCAAGGGCGACGAAGAGGCGATGGCCGAGATGGACGCGCTCGACCAGATCGGCGACACCGTGATCAAGAGCATCGCCGATTATTTCGGCGAGAGCCACAACCGCGGCATCGTTGAGCGGCTGACCAAGGAAGTCGAGATCGTCGACGCCGAGAAGCCGAAGAGCAACTCGGCCGTCGCCGGCAAGACGGTGGTGTTCACGGGCTCGCTGGAGAAGATGACGCGCGACGAGGCCAAGGCCACAGCGGAGCGCTTGGGCGCCAAGGTCTCAGGCTCGGTGTCGAAGAAGACCGATCTCGTCGTTGCCGGTCCTGGCGCGGGCTCGAAGCTGGCCGAGGCCAACAAGCACGGCGTCAAGGTGCTGACCGAGGACGAGTGGCTGACGCTGATCGGGGAGTGAGGTCTCTTCCTTCTCCCCTTGTGGGCCTGTTGCGTTATCGGCTTTTGAGGTTGAGGACGGCAGGAGAAGGGCCGTGGTTACGGCAATTGCCAGCCAAGTCTGTAAGTGGTCGCCCTCGGCGGGCGGCTCAGGCCGCGATCGTGGCCCACCGCCTCATGTTGAAGGCGATCGAGGCGAGCAGGACCTACCCGCTTGCCTTCATCAGACCAACGTAGCGGATGCAAGTCAGTCGCATGCGGCGTTTGAGAGTGGCGAAGGTGGTCTCAACCTGGGCTCGTCGGCGCGCGATGAGGCGGTTGTAGCGTTTGAGCCTT
>NZ_PTFE01000095.1:0-28855 GCF_002936975.1 Bradyrhizobium sp. AC87j1 | reverse complement strand
GGGGTTTGGTGGGCACGCTTCGCTTTGCCCACCCTACGAAATCTCTGCTTGGGTCAGCCACCTCCAAAAACAAAAACGCCCCTGGTCTCCCAGGGGCGTTTTTCGTCTCCAGCCTTTGCGGGCCGGATCAATCCTTTTTGAGAAAGCCCGAAAACTTCTTCTGGAAGCGCGAGACGCGGCCGCCGCGATCCATCAGCTGGGCATTGCCGCCGGTCCAGGCCGGGTGCGACTTCGGGTCGATGTCGAGGTTCAGCGTGTCGCCTTCCTTGCCCCAGGTCGAGCGGGTCAGGTACTCGGTTCCGTCGGTCATCACGACCTTAATTGTATGATAGTTCGGGTGAATTTCGGCTTTCATGGCAATTCCTCGGCGCCCCGGCGCCTTCTTGGGTGGCTATCGAATGACGGATTTGGGCGGCTCTATACCTCACGAAACCCGCTAAAACAAGCCATCCCGGCCGGTGAACCGGGTTTGCCCCCTAAGGGACTTCCCGGATTTGCCACTACCCTTGCCCCGGCCTATTGGGAGCAAACGAATGCAATGGGTTGGATCTCATGAGCGCAGTGGAACGGCTTGATGACCAGTATGCCGATCAGCCCGGAATGAACGCCGCGGACACGCCCTCGATCGAGGCCGAGCTGATCGAAGAGCCGGCCAAGGGTCGCGCCAAGCTGCGGCCGCTGCTTGCGCTGGCGCCCTATGTGAACCGTTATCGCGGCCGGGCGGCGCTGGCCTTCGTCGCACTCACGGTCGCGGCCCTGACCACGCTGCTGGTGCCGGTCGCGGTGCGCCGGATGATCGATTTCGGCCTGACGCCCGAGGGCATCGAGCTGATCAACAGCTACTTCTCGGTGATGCTCGCGGTGGTCGGCGTGCTCGCGCTCGCCAGCGCCGCACGCTACTACCTCGTGATGACGATCGGCGAGCGCATCGTCGCCGATCTCAGGCGCGATGTGTTCGCCCATCTGCTGTCGCTGTCGCCCGCCTTCTTCGATTCCGCACGCAGCGGCGAGCTGATCTCGCGGCTCACCGCCGACACCACCCAGCTCAAATCGGCCGTCGGCGCCTCCGTGTCGATCGCGCTGCGCAATCTGATGATGTTTCTGGGCGCCGCGGCGATGATGGTGATCACCAGCCCGAAGCTGTCGGGCTTCGTGCTGCTGGCCATCCCTCTGATCGTGCTGCCGCTGGTTGCCTTCGGGCGCTGGGTGCGGCGTTTGTCGCGCAATGCGCAGGACACGCTTGCCGAGGCCTCCGCCTATGCCGGCGAGCTGGTCGGCGCGATCCGCACCGTGCAGGCCTATACCAGCGAGCCATTCGCCGAGAAGCGTTTCGGCGGCGAGGTCGAGCAGGCCTATGAGGCCGCGCGCACCTCGACCCAGGCGCGCGCCGTGCTCACCGCCATCATCATCTTCATCGTGTTCGCAAGCGTGGTGGCGATCCTCTGGATCGGCTCGCATGACGTGCTCACCGGCGCGATTTCGCCGGGCCGGCTCGGTCAGTTCGTGCTTTATGCGGTGTTCGCCGCAGCCGGCCTCGGCCAGCTCAGCGAGGTCTGGGGCGAGGTCTCGGCGGCATCAGGCGCGGCTGAGCGGCTGTTCGAGATCCTGCATGTGCAGCCCGACATCAAGGCGCCCGCGTCTCCCCGCGCGCTGCCGGTGCCGGCACGCGGCGAAGTCGGCTTCGACCGGGTCAGCTTCGCCTATCCGGTGCGGCGCGACGTCAATGTGCTCGATGCGGTGTCATTCACGGTGCGGCCCGGCGAGAAGGTCGCGATCGTCGGTCCGTCCGGCGCCGGCAAGAGCACGATCTTCCATCTGCTGCTGCGCTTCTACGACCCGCGCAGCGGCGCGATCTCGCTCGACGGTGTGCCGGTCAAATCGGCAGATCCGCGTGATTTCCGCGCGCGCATCGCACTGGTGCCGCAGGAATCGAACGTGTTCGCCGCGAGCGCCCGCGAGAACATCCGCTTCGGCCGGCCCGATGCGACCGATGCCGAGGTCGAACGCGCCGCCGAGCTCGCGCATGCCGCCGAATTCATCCGCCGCCTGCCCGAAGGTTTCGACACCCCGCTCGGCGAGCGCGGTGTGACGCTGTCCGGCGGCCAGCGCCAGCGCATCGCGATCGCCCGCGCCATCCTGCGCGATGCGCCGCTCTTGCTGCTCGACGAAGCCACCTCCGCGCTCGATGCCGAGAGCGAGACGCTGGTGCAGACCGCTCTGGAAGAGCTGATGCGCCACCGCACCACGCTGGTGATCGCGCACCGCCTCGCCACCGTGCTGTCCTGCGACCGCATCCTGGTGATGGACCAGGGCAAGATCGTCGAGCAGGGCACGCACGCCGAACTGGTGGCCGCGAACGGGCTCTATGCGCGGCTGGCGAGGTTGCAGTTCGAGGGGGCGTGAGGCGCTGCGAGCGGCGTAAGGTTCTGCGATCGTCACTACAATCACGGTGTCATTCCCCGCCACCGGGTCTCGCCTCCGGCGAGCCCGATGACAGGCTCCGGCGGGGAATCCAGTACGCCGCGGCTCCTCGGTTCTAACCTCATTGTCTCGGAGTACTGTCATCACCCGCTTTCGCGGGTGATGACAGCGGAGCTTGGGGCCGGTGGTTCGCGCCACTCGGTCAGCTACCGGCACTTCGGCGACAGCGCAGGCACGTTTGGCCACGGCCAGTTCTTCCAGCTGCCGTCCTCTCCGACGCAGGCTGAGGCTGATGCCGTCTCTGTTGATTTGGAGACCTTGGGCGCAGCAAAACGCTGGTCGACATAGGTCGTCGATAAATATCCGGCGACGATGACGGCCAGAAACACCGAGGAACCCTTGGCAAGATCGCGCAGCTGCATCGATCGCCTCCATTCGCTTGTCATCGCTGACACAACGAATAACCGACCTCGCAGGATCCCTGCGTGACAGGCCTCACGCCCGCCAGAATTACGCCCGCCAGGCCATCTTCAGCACCGGCCGGCCCGAGGTCGGGTTCACGTCGTCGCCGGCATGCGCAAAGCCGTTGCGCTCGTAGAAGCGGATGGCGCGGGAATTGTCCTTGTTGACGAGCAGCGTGATGCCTGATGGCGACAGGCGCTTGGCCTCGTCGACCAGCAGCCGTGCTGCGTCCGAGCCCCAGTGATCAGGGTCGACCACGAGCTGGTCGAGATAGCCGTCGCCGTCGATGGTGACGAAGCCGGTGAGGGCACCATTCTGCTCGGCGACGACAATGGACGCCTTCGGTACCAGATCCCTCAGCCAACGCTCGCGCCACCATTCCAGCCGTGCCGCGAAGTCGATCTGCGGATAGGCCTGCTGCCAGGTGCGATGCCAGAGGTCGATCGCGGCGGCTTCGTCGGAGGCCGCGTAGGGGCGGAGGTGGATCGCGCTCACTACCGCTCCGTCAGCTTCAGCTCGATGCGGCGATTGCGCTTGTAGGCCTCCTCCGTGTTGCCGGGATCAAGCGGCTGGAATTCGCCGAAGCCGGCGGCGACGAGGCGCTGGGCGGGCACGCCGAGCGAGACCAGATATTGCACCACCGAGATCGAGCGGGCCGCGGACAGGTCCCAGTTCGACTTGAAGTTCGGACCGTTGACCGGACGCACATCGGTGTGGCCATCGACGCGCAGCACCCAGGGGATGTCGCTCGGGATCTTCTTGTCGAGCTCGATCAGCGCGGCTGCCAAGGTGTCGAGCTCGGCGCGGCCTTCGGGCAGAAGCACCGCCTGGCCAGTGTCGAAGAACACTTCGGACTGGAACACGAAGCGGTCGCCGACGATGCGGATGTCGGGCCGGTTGCCGAGGATAGCGCGCAGGCGGCCGAAGAATTCCGACCGGTAGCGCGACAATTCCTGCACGCGCTGCGCCAGCGCGACGTTCAGGCGGGAGCCGAGATCGGCAATTCGATTTTGCGATTCCTTGTCGCGCTTCTCGCTGGCATCGAGTGCCTCTTCCAGCGCCGCCAATTGCCGCCGGAGCGCGCTGATCTGCTGGTTCAGCACCTCGATCTGGGCCAGCGCCCGCGCCGAGACCGCCTTCTCCGAATCCAGCGCCTTGCCGAGCTCGGAGGTCTTGCCTTGCGCGTCGCTGCCGGCGGCGGCGAGGCCATCGTAGAGGCCCTTGATGCGGTCGCGCTCGGTCTCGGCCGAGGCGAGGCCGGCCTTCAATTGCGAGACCTGGTCGTCGAGCGTGAGCTTGCCGAGCTTCTCCAGCGACAGAAGCTCGTTGAGCTGGGCGATCTTGGCGTTGAGCTGCTCCAGCGCCTTGTCCTTGCCGGTGACCTCCTGCGACAGGAAGAACTGCACCACCAGGAACACCGACAGCAGGAACACGATCGACAGCACCAGCGTCGACAGCGCGTCGACGAAGCCGGGCCAGTAGTTGAAGGCGCCTTCGCTGCGGCGGCCGCGCGCTAGAGCCATGTTGTCCGTCTCCACCTTCGTCCCGGACGCGATGCAGCGTGTAACGCTGCTTCGCAGAGCCGGGACCATATTGTCCCTGACGTTGGGCCCCGGCTCAGCGACGCATCATTTCATGCCGCGTCGCGTCCGGGGCACGAGATCGTCTCAGCTCTTTTCCGGCTGGCGGGCGATGCGCTCCAGCAGACGCCGGATCTCGCGGTTCTGCTCGCCCTGGCCGTCGGCCCATTCGCGGATCATCTGCTGCTCGGTACGCATATGCGAGACCAGCGCCTGGATGGCTTCGGCAAGGCTCGCCATCGCCGCCGTGGTGCCGCGGCTGGCGCTGCCTTCCTCGAGCACGGAGCGTAAGCGTTCGACCGCGGCCTGGAGCTCGCCGCTGGCGACCCCGCCGCCGCCGGAAGCGACCGCGACCTCGCCGCTGCCATATTCGCGCACGGTGGTGGCGAGCCAGTCTTCGAGGTCGGTGTAAAAGCGGTTCTGGGCCTGGCTCGATTGCAAATCGAGGAAGCCGAGGATCAGCGAGCCGGCGAGGCCGAACAGCGAGCTGGAGAACGAGATGCCCATGCCGCCCAGCGGGGCAGCGAGGCCCTCCTTCAGCGTGTCGAACAGTGCGCCGGAATCGCCGCCGACCTTGAGCCCGTCGATCACCTTGCCGACCGAGCCGACCGTCTCGATCAGGCCCCAGAAGGTGCCGAGCAGGCCGAGGAAGACCAGGAGGCCGGTCATGTAGCGCGAGATGTCGCGGGCTTCATCCAGGCGGGTCGCGATCGAATCGAGCAAATGCCGCATGGTGGTCTGGGTGATCGACATTCGCCCGGAGCGCTCGCCGCCGAGGATCGCCGCCATCGGCGCCAGCAGTTTCGGGTGCCGGGCCGGCGCCAGGCCAGGATCGGCGATGCGGAAATTGTTGACCCAGGACACCTCAGGGTAGAGCCGGATGACCTGGCGAAAGGCCAGGATGATGCCGATGAACAGCACGCCGCCGATCAGGGCATTGAGGCCGGGATTGGCGAAGAAGGCCTGGATGATCTGCTTGTAGAGCACCACGCTGACCAGCGCGCACAGCACCAGGAAGACCAGCATCCGCACCAGAAAAACGCTGGGTGAGGATAGCTTTGTGTACTCGATATCCATGGGGGAGCGGGGCGAGGCGCCTGACGGCATGGCCGGTATCATCCATTCCAAAAGCTTGCGTGCGGCGCGCACTATGGCACAGCGCCGGCTCAAAAAAAGCGCCGGATGCGCCGATTTCGGGGACAGCTCGGGGAACCCGGACCGCAAGCGGGCTTTGATAAGCAGGTATCTGCAGAGATTCGCCATTCGGGGGGCGCATGAGCGTCGTTTCCGCGATCATCGGGACTGCCGAACGCATGCCGCTGCCGGACGTCTTGATTCGCGCCGCGATCCAGCGCCTGTGCTCCCGCAGCGCAACCCGCCTCGCCGCGCATGATGCGGCCGCCGATGCCGCGTTCGCCGGGCGGATGATGCTGCGGCCGATCGCCGAAAACGCGGAGGCCGGGCGTGAGGAGGTGCCCGCGGCGTTCTTCGCCGGTGTGCTCGGCCCCAGCCGCAAATATTCCTGCTGCTTCTACAAGACCGATGCGACCACCTTGCAGGAGGCGGAGGAGGAGGCGTTGCGCCAGACGGTCGAGCATGCCGGCCTCGCCGACGGCCAGACCATCCTCGAGCTCGGTTGCGGCTGGGGCTCGCTGTCGCTGTGGATGGCGCGGCAGTTTCCGCACGCCAAGGTGACGGCGGTGTCGACCTCGCAGGCGCAGCGCGCTTATGTCGAGGAGGAGGCGCGGCGGCGCGGCTTGCTGAACCTGCGCGTGGTCACGGCGGACATGAACGTGTTCGCACCCGACGGCCAGTTCGACCGCGTCGTCTCGGTCGAGATGTTCGAGCAGATGATGAACTGGCGCAAGCTGATGTCGCGGCTGCGGTCATGGCTCGCGCCGGATGGGCGCTTCTTCATGCAGATCGTCACCCATCGCTCCGGCTCGCAGCTGTTCGACCGGCTCGATCGCGAGGACTGGATCGCGCAGCACGTCTTCACGGGCGGGCTGATGCCGAGCCATCACCTCGTCAGGCAATTCCACGACATCTTCACGGTCGAGAAGGAATGGTGCTGGAGCGGCACGCATTATCAGCGCACCGCCAACGACTGGCTCGCCAATTTCGATGCGCATCGGGATGCGATCGAGGCCTCCTTGCGCCAGGTCTATGGCGAACAGACCTGCCTATGGATGCGGCGCTGGCGCTGGTTCTTGCTCGCGACGTCGGGCCTGTTCGGTTATGCCGATGGAACCGAATGGGGCGTCAGCCACTACCGGATGAAAGCTGCGGGGTAATTGCGATGTTCCGCCGCAGCACGCCGCGATGGAACCTGACTCACAATCAGGTGAGTCCATAAAAGCTACATAAGTTCAACAGGATACATTGTGTGACAATGAGCCGCCTGCAGCACGCGTTGCATCGCAGCAGGTGCATTCTATTTTGACGGCATCAGCCGCACGGAATCGCCCAGAACGGGCCGCGCGCGGGCCGTGATCAGTTTCAACAATATCGGGGCACTTAACTTCATGTCAGGACTTCGCGCGCGATCGGCATGCGTTGCTATGATGCTCGCGGCCCTTGCGCCGCTGCTTGGTGCTTGCGACGAATCCAGCTCCGCCATTTCCGCTGCCCCGCCGGCCTATCCGGATGTCAGCATCGTCATTGTCAAGCCGCAGCCGCGCGCTGTGGTCCGGGAACTGCCGGGCCGCATCGCGCCGACGCGTGTCTCCGACGTGCGGCCGCGCGTGTCCGGCATCGTGGTCGAGCGCCTGTTCCGCCAGGGCAGCGAGGTCAAGGCGGGAGATGCGCTCTATCGTATCGATCCGCGTCCGTTCGAGGTCGAGGTGTTGGCCAACGAGGCCGCGCTCGCCAAGGCGGAGGCCGCGTTGATGCAGGCCAAGCAGCAGGCGCACCGTATCGCCACGCTGACCAGCCAGCGCGCCGCGCCCGAGGCCGAGAACGAGAAGGCCGTGGCCGCCGAGCGCCAGGCCCATGCCGAGGTCGAGGGCCGCAAGGCGGAGCTCGCGCGGGCAAAGCTCAATCTCGACTATGCCACCGTGCGCGCGCCGATCGACGGCGTGGTCGGTGCGGCTCTCGTCAGCGAGGGTGCGCTCGCCGTGCAGAACGAGACCAATCTCGCCACCATCCAGCAGCTCGATCCGATCTATGCCGACTTCACCCAGTCGGTGAACGAGCTCAACCAGCTTCGCCGCGCCTTCGAGACCGGCGACCTTGAGCGCATCGCCTCCGATGCCGCCAAGGTGCATCTGGTGCTCGACGACAACACGCTCTATTCGCTCGACGGCAAGCTGCTGTTCTCCGACGCCAAGGTCGATGCCCACACCGGGCAGGTGACGTTGCGCGGCGAGTTCCCCAATCCCAAGCGCGAGCTGCTGCCGGGCATGTATGTCCGCGTCCGCATCGACCAGGGCCTCGATAGCGACGCGATCGCGGTGCCGCAGCAGGCGATCCAGCGCAATGGCGGCGGCGGCAGCGAAGTGTTCGTCGTCAAGGACGACAACCACATCGCGGTGCAGCCGGTGCGCACGGGGTCGGTGCAGGACGGAATCTGGTTCGTCACCGAAGGCCTGAAGGCCGGCGACAAGGTCGTGGTCGAGGGCTTCCAGAAGTTCGCCGCCGGCGACAAGGTCAAGCCGCAATCCTGGTCGGAGGCGGACGCGACCGCGGACAACCGGCACGCCCAGAAGCTCACGCGGTAACGCGCCATGGCGAGTTTCTTCATCGACAGGCCAATCTTTGCCTGGGTGGTCGCGCTGTTCATCTGCTTGATCGGCGCGATTGCCGTGCCGCTGCTGCCGATCGCGCAATATCCGATCATCGCGCCGCCCTCGATCTCGATCTCGACCAGCTATCCCGGCGCCTCGCCCGAAAACCTCTACAACAGCGTCACGCGCCTGATCGAGGAGGAGCTCAACGGCGCCTCCGGCATCCTCAATTTCGAATCGACCAGCGACTCGCTCGGCCAGGTCGAGATCATCGCCAATTTCGTGCCCGGCACCGATACCAGCGCGGCCTCGGTCGAGGTGCAGAACCGCATCAAGCGGGTCGAGGCGCGCCTGCCGCGCGCGGTGATTCAGCAGGGTATCCTGATCGAGGAAGCCTCGAGCGCGGTGCTCCAGATCATCACGCTGAATTCGACCGACGGCAGCCTCGACGAGGTCGGGCTCGGCGACTTCATGATCCGCAACGTGCTCGGCGAAGTCCGCCGCATCCCCGGCGTCGGCCGCGCCACGCTCTATTCGACCGAGCGCTCGCTTCGCGTCTGGGTCGATCCGGCCAAGCTCGTCGGCTACGGGCTCACCGCCGACGACGTCAACAAGGCCATTGCCGCGCAGAACGCGCAGGTCGCTTCGGGCAGCATCGGCGCCGAGCCGTCGACCTCGAGCCAGCGCACCTCCTCGCTGGTGCTGGTCAAGGGCCAGCTCTCTTCCCCGGATGAATTCGGCGCCATCATCCTGCGCGCCAATGCCGACGGCTCGACCGTGCGCCTGCGCGACGTTGCGCGCATCGAGGTCGGCGGCCTCAGCTACCAGTTCAACACGCGCCTGAACGGCAAGCCGACCGCCGGTCTTTCGGTGCTGATGTCGCCGACCGGCAACGCGCTTGCGACCGCGAGCGCGGTCGAAGAGAAGATGAAGGAGCTGTCGCGGTTCTTCCCGGCCAACATCTCCTACGAGATTCCCTACAACATCACGCCGGTGGTCGAGGCCTCGATCAAGAAGGTGCTGATGACGCTGGTCGAAGCCGTGGTGCTGGTGTTCGTGGTGATGTTCCTGTTCCTGCAGAACATTCGCTACACCATCATCCCGACCATCGTGGTGCCGGTGGCGCTTCTGGGCGCCTGCACCACGCTGCTGCTCGCCGGCTATTCCATCAACATGCTCTCGATGTTCGGCATGGTGCTCGCGGTCGGCATCCTCGTCGACGACGCCATCGTCGTGGTTGAGAACGTCGAACGCATCATGAGCGAGGAGGGGCTGCCGCCGAAGGAGGCGACGCGCAAGGCGATGTCGCAGATATCGGGCGCCATCATCGGCATCACCCTGGTGCTGATGGCGGTGTTCGTGCCTATGGCGTTCTTCCCCGGCTCGGTCGGCATCATCTACCGCCAGTTCTCCGTGACCATGGTCGCTGCGATCGGCTTCTCCGCGTTCCTGGCGCTGTCGCTGACGCCGGCGCTGTGCGCGACCTTGCTCAAGCCCGTCGCGGCCGGCCACGGTCATGCGAAGCGGGGCGTGTTCGGCTGGTTCAACCGCGTGCTCGAAGGCGGCAAGGAAGGCTATTCCCGCACCGTCGGCCTCTCGCTGAAGCGGACCGGCCGCCTGATGCTGGTCTATGTCGCGCTGCTCGTCGGCCTGTCCTGGGCCTTCGTCAGCCTGCCGGGCGGCTTCCTGCCGATCGACGACCAGGGCTTCGTCACCACCGACGTGCAGACGCCGTCGGATTCGTCCTATCCCCGCACCGAGGCCGTGATCGAGAAGGTCGAGAAGTATCTCGCCGAACGGCCGGGCGTGAAAGATGTCACCTTCCTCACCGGCTTCAGCTTCTCTGGCCAGGGCATGAACACCGCGCAGGCCTTCATCACGCTGAAGGACTGGTCGGAGCGTGGACCGAAGGATTCGGCCGCGGCGATCGTCAACGACATCAACCGCGATCTAGGGGCGTCGATCCGCGATGCCAAAATCTCCGCGCTGCAGCCGCCGCCGATCGACAATCTCGGCAACTCGTCGGGCTTCTCGTTCCGCCTCCAGGACCGCGGACAGAAAGGCTATCCGGCCTTGATGCGCGCCGCCGATCAGTTGATCGCGGAAGCCAACGCCAGTTCCGTGCTCCAGAAGGTCTATATCGAAGGCCTGCCCGAGGCCGGGGTGGTCAATCTCATGATCGACCGCGAGAAGGCCGGCGCCTTCGGCGTCACCTTCGAGGACATCAACAACACGATCTCGACCAATCTCGGTTCGAACTACATCAACGACTTCCCGAACCGCGGCCGCATGCAGCGCGTCGTGGTGCAGGCCGACGCTCGCGACCGCATGCGGACCGAGGACATCCTCAACTACAACGTCAAGAACAGCCGCGGTCAGCTGGTGCCGTTCTCGTCCTTTGCCACGGTGGAATGGGCGCGAGGCCCGACCCAGATCGCAGGCTTCAACTATTATCCGGCGGTGCGCATCTCCGGCGAGGCCAAGCCCGGCTTCACCTCGGGTGATGCGATCGCCGAGATGGAGCGCCTTGCCGGCAGGCTGCCGCGCGGCTTCGGTTACGAATGGACCGGGCAGTCGCTCCAGGAGAAGCTGTCGGGCTCGCAGGCGCCGTTCCTGCTCGGTCTGTCGGTGTTCGTGGTGTTCCTGTGCCTCGCCGCGCTCTACGAGAGCTGGACCATTCCGCTCGCGGTGCTGCTCACGGTGCCGCTCGGCATCGTCGGCGCGGTGATCGCGGCCATGCTGCGTGGCCTGCCTAACGACGTCTATTTCACCGTCGGCCTAATCACCATCATCGGCCTTGCGGCAAAGGACGCGATCCTGATCATCGAATTCGCCAAGGATCTGCGGAAAGAAGGCAAGCCGCTCGTCGAAGCCACCATCGAGGCCTGCCGCCTGCGCTTCCGCCCGATCCTGATGACGGGCCTCGCCTTCATCTGCGGCGTGCTGCCGATGGCCATCGCCCACGGCGCCGGCGGCGCCAGCCAGCAGGCGCTCGGCAGCATCGTGATGGGCGGCATGATCGCGGTGGTGATCCTGGCGCTCTTGATGGTGCCGGTGTTCTTCGTCTCGGTGCAGCGCGTGCTGGCGGGGGATCGGGAGCCGAAGGCGGCGAAGCAAGGCGAGGCCTACGGCCCGCCGGCGCCGGTCAAGTCATAAGGCAAACTGTCATGCCCTGCCTGGTGCGCAATTGCGCACGGGGGCGCGGCATCCAGTACGCTGCGGCTTCTCCGTATCCCACTAGCGTCTCTGGAATACTGGATCATCCGCCTTCGCGGATGATGACAGCGGAGTGATTGGCTCGCGCGTCTACTGCTCCCCCTACTTCCGCAAAATCTTCACCAATTCCCCGTGCACGTACTCATTCCCGCACACCACGTGCCCGGTGACCAGCGCATCGCCCGGCGTCGCGATGTCGCTCACGGTGCCGCCGGCTTCGCGCACCATCAGCATACCGGCGGCGATGTCCCAGGATTGCAGGTTGCGCTCCCAATAGCCGTCGAGGCGGCCGGCGGCGACGAAGGCGAGGTCGAGCGAGGCGGCGCCGAAGCGGCGGAGGCCTGCGACACGGTCCTGGATCGCGGTCATCTCGCGGCGGAATTCCTCGTGGTCGCCGCGGCCGATATGGGGCAGGCCGCAGGCCACCACGCATTCGTTGAGCTGGCGACGGCCGGCGACGCGCAGGCGCTGGTCGTTGAGGAAGGCGCCTTTGCCGCGCTCGGCGATGTAGAGCTCGTCATTGGCGGGGTTGTAGATCACGCCCGCAATGATCGTGCCCTCGCGCACGAGGCCGATCGAGATCGCGAATTGCGGGATGCCGTGCAGGAAGTTGGTGGTGCCGTCGAGCGGGTCGACGATCCAGGTGTGGCTCTTGTCGGAGCCCTCGCGCGTGCCGCCCTCCTCGCCGATGAAGCCGTAGCCGGGCCGCGCCTTGGCGAGGTCCTGGTAGAGGATCTCCTCGGCGCGCTTGTCGGCGAGCGAGACGAAATTGGCCGGCCCCTTCAGCGAGACCTGGAGATGCTCGATCTCGCCGAGATCGCGCTTGAGGCTGCGGCCAGCGCGGCGCGCAGCTTTGACCATGACGTTGATAGTGGCGGAATACGGCATGAGCTCTGGTCTTGTCGGGGGAAATGGCGGGAAATCGCGCCTGTTTGGGGATTGGGTGCCCTGCAAGGGCCCTCAGGTCAAGTCATTGCGTCAAGTCATTTGGTCCCGAGCCATTTTTTGGCGGCGGTCTCCGCCTTGGCCCGGTCCTCGGCGGGCAGGTCGGACAATTGCTTGTCGAGCTCCGGGTCGCCCTTGCCGGCGGTTTTGGCCACCAGGTGCCATTTGAAGCCCTCGACCTTGTCCACGGACGTGCCCACGCCGTTGATCAGCACCCACGCCAGCCGGTTCTGCGCGATCGCGCTGCCCTGGCGGGATGCCTTGCGGAGCAGGGCGACGGCAGCCGGCTGGTTCTTCGGGGTGCCGGTGCCGTTGAACATGGCGATGGCATATTCGACCTCGGCGTCGACATTGTCGGCGAGCGAGGCGGCCTGGAGCAGCCGCACCGAGCGTTCCTGGTCCTTCGGCACGCCGGTGCCTTCCTTGTAGAAGGTCGCCAGCGCGTACTGCGCCTCGGGCAGGCCTGCATCGGCGGCCTGGCGCAGCAGCTCGGCCGAGCGCTTCACGTCCTGCGGCAGGGTCTGGCCGTCGAGATAGAGCAGCGCGAGGTTATAGGCCGCCCTGGGCTCGCCGAGCTTGGCGGCGGACGCCATCAGCCTGACCGCCTCGCTCTTGTCGATCGGGCCGCCGCGGCCCGAAATGCGCAGCATGGAGAGTGCGAACATCGCCTCGCGGTCGCCGGCATCGGCCGCGCGCTTGTACCATTCGGCTGCCTTGGCGTAGTCGCGCCGCATGCCCATGGCATTGGAATAGAGCTCGCCGAGCATGGTCATCGCCTTGGGATCGCCCGCTTGCGCGCGGGCGGTGGCGAGGTCGAATGCGGTCTTGTATTGACCGCGCTGATACGCGCCGAACACCAGATCGACGTTGGAATTGTCGGTGGAAGGCGCGGGGATCACGGTCGCCGGCTTGGGCGAGGAGGTCGGCTTGGGCGAGGCTGACGGCTTCGGCGCCGGCGCGGCCTCCTTCTTCTTGGTGATCGTGTGCGGCTTGGACTTTTGCTTTTCGGGGGCCGCGCTCGGCGTTGCAGCCGGCGGGGTGATCTGGAGCTGCGCGGCCGCGGGCACTGTGAGCAGCAATGTGGCCAGCATGGTGATGCAGGGAACCTTCATGTCGGGCGCTAGCCGTGCTCCTGACCCGCAGGATCCTGGCCCGCAAGCGCCATCGCATGGGCCTTCTTGATCGCAGCGTCGACCTCGATCAGCGCGGCCTTGGGCCCGCGCGGATCGGCCCAGACGAACTCGCCGACCAGCACGAAATCGGCGCCGCTGGCAGCGAAGTCGTGGGCTTCCTGCAGCGACATGGCAAAGCCGACGCAGGGCGGCTCGAACAGCTCGGCCCACCAGTCCAGCCGTTCTGCGATCGCTTGCGCCTGGGGACGTTGGCCTTTCGCATCGGGCTCGCCGAACAGCACGTAATCCGCTCCCATCTCGCCCGCATCCATGGAATGGTGCCGCGTCGTCAGCCCGCCAACCCCGGCGATGCGATCGGGCTTGAGCGATGGCAGCGCCTCTTTCAGCGCAGCGATGCCGGGGAGGTGGGCGCCGTCCGCGCCGCCGCGCGCGACCAGCTCGGCATGGTCCTCGACGAGCAGCGCGGCGCCCGCTTTCTGCACCGGCGGCGCGAGCGCCTTGATGCGCGAGATCATGGTGCGCTGGTCGGTCTCCTTCAGCCGCAGCAGCACGGCCGCGACGTCGGCGGCGGCGAGCAGACCCGGCAGCTCGGCGACGAGCGCAGCGGGATCATCGACGACGGGCGTCGCGAGATAGAGGCGCGGCGCCGGGCGCGGCGGAGGCGGTTTGTTCGACAAGATCTAGGCTGCCTTCTTTTCCAGGCTACTTTGCCATTCGCCCTTTGAGGCGAGGCCGTTCATTCGCGCGCGATGGCTGAAGGCGCGCTGTCCGGCCGCGACGTTCTCGGCCTTGCCGGACCAGGCTTTCTGCGGCGCGGCTTGCAGGGCGCGGCCGTAGGAGAAGGTCAGGCCCCAGGGCAGCGGACCGAGCTTGTGCATGGCGTTGAGATGCGCGGTCGCCTCCTCATCCGACTGGCCGCCGGAGAGGAAGGCGATGCCGGGCACGGCCGCGGGCACGCAAGCCCTGAGCAGCCGTATCGTCTTCTCGGCGACCTCCTCGACGGGGGCCTGCTTTGCGCATTTCTTGCCTGATATCGCCATGTTGGGCTTGAGCACCATGCCTTCGAGCGCGACGCGCTGCACACGCAATTCCTGGAACGTCTTGTTGAGCACGCGGGTCGTCACCTCATAGCAGCGGTCGATGTCGTGATCACCGTCCATCAGCACCTCGGGCTCGACGATCGGCACGATCTGCGCGGCCTGGCACAGCGCGGCATAGCGCGCCAGCGCATGGGCGTTGACGCTGATCGCGGTCATTGAGGGAATCCCGCTGCCGATGTCGATCACCGCGCGCCATTTTGCGAAGCGCGCGCCGCGCTCATAGTACTTCTTCAACCGCTCCGCGAGCCTGTCGAGCCCGACCGTCACGAGCTCGCCGGGGCACATCGGCAGGGCCTGCGTGCCCTCGTCGACCTTGATGCCGGGAATGGCGCCGCTCTGTTCGATCAGCTTCACCAGCGGTGTGCCGTCCTTGGCATCCTGCCAGATCGTCTCGTCATAGAGGATCACGCCGGAAATATACTGGCTCATGGCCTCCGTGGAGCGGAACAGCATCTCGCGATAGTCGCGGCGGTTGTCTTCGGTCGAGTCCACGCCGATCGCGTCAAAACGCTTCTTGATGGTGCCGGAGGATTCGTCGGCGGCGAGGATACCCTTGCCTGATACGACCATGGCGGTCGCGATTCTGTTGAGCTCAGTCAGATTCATCGAGAGGTCCTCCCAAAACGATTCTGCCCTTGCCCGTGAAAATAGACCGTTCTCGGGCAATTGCCGAGTTAACGTTCGTCGCAGGGTAAAGGGGGATTTCTGTCATTCCGGGATGCGCCGAAAGGCGCAGGCCCGGAATCCATAACCCAAGGCTGTGGTTATGGATTCCGGGCCTACGCGGAGCCTGTCATCGGGCCACGCGTTCGCGCGGACCCGTTGGCGTGTCCCGGAATGACCCGGGAATGGGCTTGAGCGGCTTACGCCACCGCGCGATCGCTACGCGACGCGGGGGTCCAGCTCGCCCTTGGCGTAGCGCTTGGCCATCTCGGCGGTGGTCAGGACCTTCTTGATCTTGGAGGCCTGGCCGGCGGTGTTGAACTCCTGGAGCCGCTGCTTGCACAGCTTGGTCATGGCTTCCATCGCCGGCTTCAGATATTTGCGCGGATCGAACTCTTCCGGATTGTCCTTGAGCACTTTCCGGATCTGGCCGGTCATGGCCATGCGGTTGTCGGTGTCGATGTTGATCTTGCGCACGCCGTTCTTGATGCCGCGCTGGATCTCGGACACCGGCACGCCCCAGGTCGGCTTCATCTTGCCGCCATTGGCGTTGATGATCTCCTGCAGGTCCTGCGGCACCGACGAAGAACCGTGCATCACCAGATGCGTGTTCGGCAGCTTGCGGTGGATCTCCTCGATCACGTTCATGGCGAGAATGTCGCCGTCCGGCTTGCGGGTGAACTTGTAGGCGCCGTGCGAGGTCCCCATCGCAATCGCGAGCGCGTCGACCCTGGTCTCCTGGACGAACTTCACGGCCTCGTCCGGATTGGTCAGGAGCTGGTCGTGGCTGAGCTTGCCCTCGGCGCCGTGGCCGTCTTCCTTGTCGCCCATGCCGGTTTCGAGCGAGCCGAGCACGCCGAGCTCGCCTTCCACCGAGATGCCGCCGAGATGGGCCATGTCGGTCACGGTCTTGGTGACGCCGACATTGTAGCCCCAGTCGCCGGGGGTCTTGCCGTCGGCCTTGAGCGAGCCGTCCATCATCACCGAGGTGAAGCCGGCCTGGATCGCGGTCATGCAGGTCGCCGGCTCGTTGCCGTGGTCGAGATGCACGCAGACCGGAATGTGCGGATAGATCTCGGTGACCGCGTCCATCATGTGCTTGAGCATGACGTCGTTGGCGTAGGAGCGCGCACCGCGGGAGGCCTGGATGATGACCGGCGCATCGACCTGGTTGGCCGCGTCCATGATCGCCAGCGCCTGCTCCATATTGTTGATGTTGAAGGCCGGTACGCCGTAATCGTTCTCTGCCGCGTGGTCGAGCAATTGACGTAACGTGATCCGAGCCATCTGTCTTTTTCTCCCGTTGGGGCCTTGCGGGGCCGCTGATTACTCGCCGATCTGGCTTACTTGACGCGCAAAACCTCGACGCCGGGCAGGGGCTTGCCTTCCATCCATTCGAGGAACGCGCCACCGGCGGTCGAGACATAGGTGAAGTCACCGGCCACATGGGCCTGGTTGAGCGCCGCGACGGTGTCGCCGCCGCCTGCGATCGAGATCAGCTTCTTGGCCTTGGTGCGCTCGGCGGCGTGCCGGGCGGCCGCGACCGTGCCGCGGTCGAACGGCTGCATCTCGAAGGCGCCGAGCGGTCCGTTCCAGACCAAGGTCGCCGCATCGTCGATCGCGGCGTGGACGCGGGCGATCGATTGCGGGCCGACGTCGAGGATCATGCCGTCGGCCGGGATCGCATCGAGCCCGTAGGCATGCGAAGGCGCGTTGGCAGCGAAATGATAGGCAACGGTGGCGTCGACGGGGAGGATGATGGCGCAGTTGGCGGCTTCCGCCTTCTCCATGATGCGCAGCGCGGTCGGCGCGAGATCCTTTTCGGCCAGCGACTTGCCGACGCCGACGCCCTGAGCGTGCAGGAAGGTGTTGGCCATGCCGCCGCCGATCACGAGCGCGTCGACCTTGCTGACGAGGTTTTCGAGCAGGTCGATCTTGGTCGAAACTTTTGCGCCGCCGATGATGGCGATAACAGGCTTGGTCGGCGAGCCCAGCGCCTTCTCCAGCGCGACGAGCTCGGCCTGCATGGTGCGGCCGGCATAGGCCGGCAGCTTGTGGCCGAGGCCTTCGGTCGTGGCGTGGGCGCGGTGCGCCGCCGAGAACGCGTCATTGACCCAGATGTCGCCGAGCTTTGCCAGCTCCGCGACGAAGGCCGGATCGTTCTTTTCCTCTTCCTTGTGGAAGCGGGTATTTTCCAGACACAGGATGTCGCCGTCGTTCAGGCTGGCTACGGCCTTGGCCGCGGGCTCCCCGATGCAGTCGTCGGCGAAAGCGACGGGCTTCTTCACCACCTTCGACAGCGCTTCAGCGACAGGCTTGAGCGAGTCCTTGGCGTCGCGCCCCTTCGGCCGGCCGAAATGCGCGAGCAGGATGACCTTGCCGCCCTTGTCCGAGATTTCGGTGATGGTCGGCGCGACGCGCTCAAGCCGGGTCGTGTCGCTGACGCGGCCATTGTCCATGGGCACGTTGAGATCGACGCGCAGCAGCACGCGCTTGCCCTTCACGTCGACGTCGTCGAGGGTGCGGAATTTGTTGGTCATCGGACACTCTCTTGTCCCTGGCCTCTAGGAGGTCATTCCGGGGCGCGCGCAGCGCGAACCCGGAATCTCGAGATTCCGGGTCTGGTCCTTCGGACCATCCCGGAATGACGGTGCACTAGAACGCACCAGATCTTTAGATCACCTTCGCGATCGCGACGGCGGTGTCCGCCATGCGGTTCGAGAAGCCCCACTCATTGTCGTACCAGGACATCACGCGCACCAGCGTGCCGTTCTGCACCTTGGTTTGGTCCTCGTGGAAGGTCGAGGAGTGCGGGTCGTGGTTGAAGTCGATCGAGACGTTCGGCGCGGTGGTGTAGCCGAGGATGCCCTTGAGCTGCTGCTCGCTGGCGCGCTTCATTGCCGCGTTGATTTCCTTGGCGTCGGTGGCGCGCTTGGCGATGATCTTGAGGTCGACGACCGAGACGTTCGGGGTCGGCACGCGGATCGCGACGCCGTCGAGCTTGCCCTTGAGCTCCGGCAGCACGAGGCCGATCGCCTTCGCAGCACCGGTCGAGGTCGGGATCATCGACATCGCAGCCGCGCGGCCGCGATAGAGATCCTTGTGCATTGTATCGAGCGTCGGCTGGTCGCCGGTATAGGCGTGGATGGTGGTCATGAAGCCGGTCTCGATGCCGACGAGATCGTTCAGCACCTTGGCAACCGGCGCCAGGCAGTTGGTGGTGCAGGAGCCGTTGGAGATGACCAGGTGCTCCTTGGTCAACGTCTCATGGTTGACGCCGTAGACGATGGTGGCGTCGGCGCCGTCGGCCGGCGCGGAGACCAGCACGCGCTTGGCACCGGCGGTCAGATGCGCGGACGCCTTGTCCTTCGAGGTGAAGATGCCGGTGCATTCCATCGCGATGTCGACGCCGAGATCCTTCCACGGCAGCTTCGAGGGATCGCGCTCGGCGGTCACCTTGATCTTGCCGCCACCGAGATTGATCGTATCGCCGTCGACGGTCACGGTGCCGGGGAAACGGCCATGGACGCTGTCGAAGCGGAGCAGATGGGCGTTGGTCTCGACCGGCCCGAGGTCATTGATGCCGACGACCTCGATGTCCTTGCGGCCGGACTCGGCGATAGCCCGCAGGATGTTGCGGCCGATGCGGCCAAAACCGTTAATTCCGACGCGGACTGCCATGTTTCGTCTCCTTCAATGACCGTTGTCATCCCGCACAACGCGCTATGCGCGCCTGCGAGGGTTTTTTAGGGGCGGGCGCCCGGTTCGGCCGGGCGGTGCTTGATCATATGAGAGATTACGTAGTCCTTTTTTGCGGCAAGCTCAACTCTCAGCTAACGCGCTTCAGCACAGCGTTAACTGCAGCCTCGGCGGTAATGCCGAAATGCTTGTAAAGCTCCTTTGCAGGGCCGCTTTCGCCGAACGAATGCATGCCGATAAATTCGCCATCCTGGCCGATCACGGCATCCCAACCCCAGCGCACGGCGGCCTCGATCGCGACCTTGACCGGTGCGTTGCCGATGATCGCGGCGCGCTTGGCCTCTGGTTGCGCTAACAACAGCTCGAGCGAGGGAACGGAGACAACGCGCGACGCGATGCCGCGTTCCGCGAGCTGCTTCTGGGCGGCGACCGCGATCTCGACCTCGGAGCCCGAGGCGAACAGCGTCGCCTGGGCTTCGCCCTGGGCTGCGATCAGCTCGTAGGCGCCCTGTCCGCAAGGGTTGTCGTTCGGTGCGGTGGTGCGCAGCTGCGGCAGGTTCTGGCGCGTCAGCGCCAGCACGGTCGGGCCGTCGATGCGGTTGAGCGCGAGCTCCCAGCACTCGGCGACCTCCATGGAATCGCACGGGCGGAACACGCGCATGTTCGGAATGGCGCGAAGCGCGGCGAGATGCTCGACCGGCTGATGGGTCGGGCCGTCTTCGCCGAGGCCGATGGAATCGTGCGTCATCACGTAGACGACGCCGGAGCCCATCAGAGCGGCAAGGCGCATCGCGGGACGTGCATAGTCGGTGAACACCAGGAAGGTCGCACCGTTCGGCGCGAAGCCGCCATGCAGGAAAATGCCGTTCATCGCCGCGGCCATGCCGTGCTCGCGAATGCCGTAATGGATGAAGCGGCCCTTCGGCGTCTTGGCCGAGAACGCGGTCGCCGATTTCGCCTTGTTGTTGTTGGAGCCGGTGAGGTCGGCCGAGCCTGCGAGGAATTCCATCGGCATGGCGCCGGCGATGACTTCGATCACGGCTTCCGAGGATTTGCGGGTGGCCGCGATCATCGGCTTTTCCAGCAATTCCTTCTTGTACGCGCGCACGGCCTTTGCGAGCGAGGCCGGACGTTCATGGCGCAGGCGGCGCTCGAACTCGGCGCGCTTGCGGCTGCCGAGCTCACCGAGCCGGCCCTCCCATTCCTGGCGCGCCGCAGCGCCGCGGCTGCCGGCTGCACGCCACGCCTTCAGCGCGTCGTCTGCGACCGCGAACGGCTCGAGCGAGATGCCGAGATTTTCCTTGGCGGCCTTGAGCTCCTCGGCCCCTAACGCCTCGCCATGCACCTTCGAGGTGCCCTGCTTGTGCGGCGCGCCGAAACCGATGGTGGTGCGGCAGGCGATCAGCGTCGGCTTGCCGGATTTCTTCGCGCGCGTGATGGCGTCGGCAATCGCCGCCTGATCGTGGCCGTCGATTCTCTCGGCGGCCCAGCCCGCCGACTTGAAACGCTTCACCTGGTCGACGGAATCGGAGATCGAGGTCGGGCCGTCGATCGAGATGCCGTTGTCGTCGTAGAGCACGATCATCTTGTTGAGCTTCCAGTGCCCGGCCATCGCGATCGCTTCCTGCGATACGCCTTCCATCAGGTCGCCGTCGGAGGCGAGCACATAGGTGTGGTGATCGACGATCTTCTTGCCGAATTCAGCCGCGAGCATCTTCTCGGCGAGCGCCATGCCGACCGCGGTCGAGATGCCCTGGCCGAGCGGGCCGGTCGTGGTCTCGATGCCGTTGGTGCGGAAATTCTCGGGGTGTCCCGGGGTGAGCGAGTCGACCTGGCGGAACTGCTTGATCTGGTCCAGCGTCATCTCGGAATTGCCGGTCAAATACAGCAGCGAATAGAGCAGCATCGAGCCGTGGCCGGCCGAGAGCACGAAGCGGTCGCGGTCGGGCCAGGCGGGCGCGGCGGCGTCGAATTTCAGGAATTGCGTGAACAGCACCGTGGCGATGTCGGCGGCACCCATCGGCAGGCCGGGATGACCCGATTTCGCCTTCTCGACGGCGTCCATCGAAAGGCCGCGGATCGCGTTGGCCATACGGGTGTGATCGACCTGCGTCATGTCTGAAATCCGTCTGAAATGAGGCGCTTGGAGGCGGTGTACGCCCGCGCGGGAGGAGCCTGGCGGCCACTGAAGGTCGGGGCTGGGATAGCACCTCGGTTCCGGGAGTCCAAGGCAATCAAACGCCGATTCGGCCGTAAAAGTTGCCTGCGGCACGCTTCGAAAGTGGAGGCTCCGTTTCGGAGGTGATCCGCAGGCAGGAACCCACGGGTCGGGACGATCCACTCCTGATCTAGCAGTGCATAGTTTCGCGGCGGCGTTGCGCTTGGCTAGCTTGCCACGTAAATTTCTGGTTCTAACCGCTTGCCGAACCGAGTCTTTTGCCGGACGGCACGCCCCAGGAAAAGGCCACTGGGCAAAGGCCACAGGTTCCGCCGCTGACTACATGAACGATCGCGTGTCCAACAGTGCCGCCATGACGGAGTCCTCCGCGGTCGAGATCGAGATCGCGACCCGCAGGCTGATGTCGGCGCTCGACGCGCTCGAAAGCGCGGTTGAGCGGCGGCGCGACGCCGATCGCGACGAGAACGAGCTTGCGGCACGAATCCAGGCACTGGGCGCGGATCGCTCGCGGCTCGCCGACGAGCTCGACGGCGCGCTGGTGAAGGCGCGCAAGCTCGAGCGCACCAATCGCGAGATTACCGACCGGCTGGATTCCGCGATCGTCACGATACGCTCGGTGCTCGATACCGGAGAGGACGGATGAGCCACATCAACGTCACCATCAACGGCCGGCAATACCGCATGGCCTGCGAGGAGGGCCAGGAGGTGCGGCTGCTCAAGCTCGCGGAAAGCCTGGAGACGCGGATCCAGTCGCTGCGCGGAAAATTCGGCGAGATCGGCGATGCGCGCCTCACCGTGATGGCAGCGCTGACCGTCTGCGACGAGCTGGTCGATGCCGGCAACCGTGTCCGCACCATGGAGCAGGAGCTGACCGAGCTCAGGGACTTCCGCAACGCCGCCGTCGAGCGCGCCCGGATGACGCAGACCGCGGTGGTGAATGCCCTGAACGCGGCAGCCGAACGCATCGAGAAGTCGACCCAGGTCCTGAACCGGACGGTGGGCAACGGCATCGCGATCGGGTAGGGGCCACCCTCCCCTGGAGGGGTCCGGGACGAGCGAAGCTCGCCCGTGGGTCGATCGCGCGCAGCGCGAGCGGGGTGGGTGATCTCTCCACTCGGGCAGTGTTCGGCGTGGAGAGACCGTCACCCCACCCCGGCTCACATTTCGCTTCGCTCAATGTAAGCCACCCTCCCCCTCCAGGGGAGGGTGGCACCGCGAGGGCCGCGAATGCGAACCAGCATCGGGCTGGCGATTCGTAAGTATCGTTGTTACATTGCGCGGGCGAGGCTGCGACGCGCGTCAGGAGCCATATATCCCCGGGGCCTTATCGATCCTTTAGGGAACTGTCCCTGGCCGGGCCCGTGGGCCCGGACATATGGTGCCCACCTACTTTCGTAGGGAACTCCGGGATCGAGTGCTTCAACGGCGTACGCGGCTTCGCACTTTTGTTTGCAATGCGTTCTTGTCGAATGGCCGTCTACGACAAACCGGCAGTGTCATGCCCCGCCGAGTGCGCAATTGCGCACGGGGGGCGGGGCATCCAGTACGCCGCGGCGTCGATGTCTGATCACTGGCGTCTCTGGGATACTGGATCACCCGCCTTCGCGGGTGATGACAGCGGAGCAAGGCTCCGCATTCGGAGCAAGCGCGCATGCCCAATTCGAAAGCCGAACTCCGTGCCAAGGCCCTCGCGGCACGCGACGCGCTCAGCGAGAAGAAGCGCAGCGCTGCCGCCGCAAAGCTCGCCAAGCGCGGACTGCCGTTCCAGCTTCTGCCCGGCAGCATCGTCGCCGGCTATTCGCCGATCCGCAGCGAGATCGATCCGATGCCGTTGCTGAAGAAGCTCGCCGAAGAGGGCGCAAAGCTGGCGCTGCCTTGCGTCACCGCGCGCGGCCAGTCGCTGATCTTCCGCATCTTCCACCCGAACGATCGCCTGATGCTCGGCCCGCTCGGCATTCCCGAGCCGTCGCCGGCCGCAAGCGAAGTCATCCCGGATATCATGCTGACGCCGCTGGCGGCGTTCGATCGTCTTGGCCATCGCATCGGCTATGGCGCGGGGCATTACGACTTCACCTTCGCGCATTTGCGCAAGGCCAAGAACATCGTCGGCATCGGGCTCGCTTTTGCGGCGCAGGAGATCAAGGCGGTTCCGGCACTATCCCACGACGTCGCGCTGGATTATGTGCTAACGGAATCGGACGTGTTCGATTTCCGGAGTTCTGAAGTTGCGCATTCTCTTCGTGGGTGACGTCGTCGGCCGTGCAGGACGCACGGCAATCGCCGACTATCTGCCCGGCATGGTCAAGGACTGGTCACTCGATTTCGTCGTCGTCAACGGCGAGAATTCCGCCGGCGGCTTCGGCATCACGGAAGCGATCTACCAGGAGTTTCTCGACGCCGGCGCCGACGCGGTCACGCTCGGTAACCATTCCTGGGACCAGCGTGAAGCCCTTGTGTTCATCGAGCGCGCCGAGCGCCTGGTGCGTCCGGCGAACTATCCGCGCGGCACGCCCGGCCGCGGCGCCGCCCTGGTCGAGACCAAGAACGGCAAGCATGCGCTCGTCGTCAACGCTTTGGGCCGCGTCTTCATGACCCCGTTCGACGATCCCTTCGCAGCGCTGGAGCGCGAGTTAGGGGCCTGTCCGCTCGGTGTTGCCGCCGATGCCGTCGTCGTCGACTTCCATTGCGAGGCTAGCAGCGAGAAGCAGGGCATCGGCTTCTTCTGCGACGGCCGCGCCAGCCTCGTCGTCGGCACGCACACCCATGTGCCGACCGCCGACCACCAGATCCTCACGGGCGGCACCGCCTACATGACCGACGCCGGCATGACCGGCGACTACGATTCCATCATCGGCATGCAGAAGGAAGAGCCACTGCGCAGGTTCACGTCGGGGATTCCGTCGGGACGTTTCGAGCCGGCGGCGGGCGCAGCGACGCTGAGCGGCGTCGCCGTGGAAACCGATGATGCAACGGGCCTCGCGCTCAAGATTGCGCCGGTGCGTGTCGGCGGAAGGCTGGAGCCGGCGACGCCGCGGTTCTGGTTGAGTTAGCAGAGCCGCGTCAACCTCGGTGTCGTCCCCGCGAACGCGGGGACCCATAACCCCACGGAGTAGTATGGGGCAAAGCTCCCACTCCGAGTCCTCGTCAAACTACTCCCTGTGGGTATGGATCCCGGATCTGCGCTTCGCTTGTCCGGGACGACGGCGGAGATTGACGCGCGCGATTGCGCATCAATCTCGCCGGCGCATCAATCCGCCGTCTGCTCCCGCATCTCCGCGATATCCTTCCCCGTCAGCTTCGAGCCCTTCGCCCCAAACCGCCCGGTGACGTAATTCGCCACCGCCGCGATCTCGTCGTCGGTGTAGGCGCTGCCGAACGCCGGCATCGACAGCGCGCCAGCTGGCGTGTGGCGCTTCGTGCCTGACAGCACGATCTGCGCGACGTTGGTGGCGGCGGGGTCGTTGACGGCCCAGGTGCCGGTCAGCGTTGCCATCGGCGACACCGGGCTCTCGCCGCTCCAGCCGTGACAGCTGGTGCAGGCGCTGGCGAACACCTTCTTGCCGCGTGCGTCCGCCGTGACGCCGTCCTTGTGCGAGGCGGGGGCGACGGGCGCCGTGGTGGCGGGCAGGTCAGGCGAGGGCACCGGCGGCACGCTGCGCAGATAAGCAACGATGCTGCTGATGTCCTCCGGGGCGAACTGGCTAAAACTGTGGTCGACGGCTTCACCCATCGGGCCCGATGCCGAGCCGTGGCCCGGCGCGTGGCCGAGCGACGAATAGGAGATCAGATCCTGGTCGCTCCAATTGCCGAGACCCGTCGCCTTGTCGGAGGAGATGTTGAAGGCGCGCCAGCCCGCGGTGATCGCGCCGGCGAACTTCCTGCGGTTATCCAGCGCAAAACCGAGATTGCGCGGGGTGTGGCATTCGCCGCAATGCGCCAGCGCTTCGACAAGATACGCGCCTCTGTTCCATTCCGGGCTCTTCGACGTATCAGGCGCAAAGCGCGTGTCCGGATTGAACACGGCCGACCAGACAATCATGGCCCAGCGCTGGTTGAACGGGAACGACAGCGTATTCTCCGGCGCCTTCGCGCGCACCGGCGGCAGGCTGAACAGATAGGCCTTCACCGCCAGCATGTCCTCGTCCGTCATGTAGGTGTAGGACGTGTACGGCATCGCCGGATAGAGCCGCGCGCCGTCACGGCGCTTGCCGCGTTGGACCGCGTTCAGAAAATCCTGGTCGCTGTAGTTGCCGATGCCGGTGTCCTTGTCCGGCGTGATATTGGTGGAATAGAGCGTGCCGAACGGCAGCTTGAACGCGAGCCCGCCCGCATAGTCCTTCTCGCCGGGCTTGGTGTGGCAGACCATGCAGTCGGCCGCCTTGGCGAGATATTCGCCGCGCTCGACCAGGCTCGCTTTCTCCAGCTTGGCGGGCACGCCGGTCGGCTTGCCGGCGCGGTAATCCGCCAGCGCCACCTTCGTGCCGCCGGCGAAATCGAGCGGGCCGGGCCCGCGGATGATCCAGACGCCGAGCCCTGCTGCGACGATGGCGATCGCAGCGACGCTTGTGAGAATACGCATCTTGCCGCTCATGCCTTCTTCCCCGCAGCCAGCAGTTTTCGGTCAATGGGCAGGCGCCGTAGCGCCACGCCGGTTGCGGCAAGAATCGCGTTGCGCAGCGCCGGCGGTCCGGCGTTGACGCCGGCCTCGCCGATGCCGCCGGGCGCTTCGCCGCTCTTGACGACGATCACTTCGATCTTCGGCGTCTCGTTGATGCGCATCATGCGGTAGTCGTGGAAGTTCGATTGCTGCACGCGGCCCTTCTCGATGGTGATCTCGCCATAGAGCGCGGCGGTGAGGCCGAAGATCAGCCCGCCCTCGATCTGCGCCTTCACCGTGTCGGGGTTGACCGCGATGCCGGTGTCGACCACCGAGGTGATGCGGCGGAGCACAATCTCGCCGATGTCGTCGATCTCGGCCTCCACTACGGTCGCGATGAAGCTCGCGAATGACGGCTGCACGCAGACGCCGCGGCCGACGCGCGGAGGCAGCGGTTGACCCCAGTCGGATTTCTCCGCGACCTGGTTGAGCACCGCGAGCATGCGCGGGTTCTTGGTCAGCATGGACTTTCGGAACTCGATCGGATCCTTGCCCGCCTTGCGCGCGAGCTCGTCCATCGCGCATTCGACCGCGAACACGTTGTTGTTGGGGCCGACGCCGCGCCAGAAGCCTGTCGGCACCGACAGCGGCTCGGCGCGGACGTATTCGACGTGGAAGTTGGCGAAGTCGTAGGGCGCATCGACCGCGGCATCGATCGCGTCGATGTCGATGCCCTTCTGGAAGGCCGGCGGCAACCAGCGCGCCAGCACGGCGGAGCCGGCGACCTTGTACTTCCACCCCGCGACCTTGCCGTCGACCAGCGATGCCGTGATCTGGTCGCGATAGACCGGACGGTAGACATCGTGCTGGATGTCCTCCTCGCGGGTCCACACCACCTTCACGGGGTAGTCGACCTGTTTTGCGATCTTCACCGCCGCGATCACCATGTCGGGCTCGAGCTTGCGGCCGAAACCGCCGCCGAGCAGATGATTGTTGACGATGACCTTGTCGACCGGAAGCCCAGCGGCCTTCGCCGCCTCCGATTGCACGCGCGTCATGATCTGCGTGCCGGTCCAGATCTCGCAGGAGTCGGGCTTCACGTGCACGGTGGCATTGATGGGCTCCATCGATGCATGCGCCAGGAACGGCAGCTCGTAAGCCGCCTCGAACTTGTCGCCGCTCGCCAGCGCCTTGGCGATGTCGCCGTCGGATTTGGCGACCGCGCCGTCCTTCTGGCTGGCCTTGCGCAGATCGTCCCAGACATCCTTCGTGGTGATCGCAGCGTTGGGTCCCTCGTTCCACTCGATCTTGAGCGCTTCGAGGCCCTTCTTGGCCGCCCACATGTGATCGCCGATCACGGCGACCATGTCGTCGAGCACCACGACCTTGCGCACGCCGGGGAGCTTCACCGCGGCGCTGTCGTCGACCTTGCCGACCTTGCCGCCGAACACGGGGCAGGCGGCGACCGTCGCGAACTTCATGCCGGGCAGGATCGCGTCGATGCCGTAGACGGCCTTGCCGTTGACCTTGTCGGGCGTGTCGAGCCGCTTCAGCGGCTGGCCGATGATGACGAAGTCCTTGGGGTCCTTCAGCGCGACATCCTTCGGCGGGGTCTGTCCCTGGGCAGCGAGCGCCAGCGCGCCGTAAGCGAGCTTGCGGCCGCTCGCTTCATGCGCGACCTCGCCCTTCGACGCCGTGCAGCTCGCGGGCTCGACGCCCCATTGGGCGGCCGCGGCCTGCACCAGCATCGCGCGGGCGGTGGCACCGGCCTTGCGCAGCGGCGTCCACCAGGCGCGGATCGAGTTGGAATTGCCCGTGACTTGCAGGCCGAAGGTCGGATTGCCGTAGAGCTTGTCGTTCGGCGGCGCGTGCTGCACCTCGACCTTGCCCCAGTCGGCATCCAACTCTTCGGCGAGCACGGCGGAGATCGAGGTATAGGTGCCCTGGCCCATCTCGACCTGCGGCATCATCAGCACGGTGCGGCCGGTCTCGTCGATGCGGATGAAGGCATTGGGCGCGAACTTGCCCTCGGTCGTATCGGGCGGCTGCACCGGCTCGTTGACGGCGGCGCGCAGCGGCAGATGAAAAGCGAGCAGGAAACCGGTGGCGAGACCGCCGGTCAGCAGCGCGCGGCGGGAGACGCTGTGATGTGCATTCATGGTGGACCTCAGGACTGACGGCCGTTGGCGGCCTGCTTGACGGCCTCGCGGATGCGGACATAGGTGCCGCAGCGGCAGATGTTGCCGGCCATCGCGGCGTCGATGTCGGAATCGTCAGGATGGGGCGTAGCGGCCAGCAATGCGGCGGCCGACATGATCTGGCCGGACTGGCAATAGCCGCACTGGATCACTTCGAGATCGAGCCAGGCCTTCTGCACCTTCGCGCCCGCAGGCGTGCTGCCGACATGTTCGATCGTGGTGATGGCGCGGTTCTCGACCGCGCTGACCGGCAGGACGCAGGAGCGCACCGCCTTGCCGTCGACATGCACCGTGCAGGCACCGCATTGCGCGATGCCGCAGCCGAACTTGGTGCCGGTCATTCCGAGGATGTCGCGCAGCACCCACAGCAGCGGCATTTCAGGCGGCGCATCGAACGATTTCGTTTCGCCGTTGATGGTGAGAACAGTTGCCATATGCATCCCCTTGCTCGCTCGAACGCTTGCGGCGATCTAGTCAGCGAATTCGCGCGCGACAATAATCATACCGATACGAAACGATGAAGCGTCGCAATCTCCGGCAATGCATATTTGCGCTGCTGACGCGTCAGCCCATGACGTTCACGAATTTGTGCGGCGCTCGCTGCGAGCGTTTTGGGCTAATTGATATGATAATCGTCATGTTTTGATGCTTTTTCGGCGCGCGCGTCGCCGATCACCGCAGATTGTCGTGCGGATGCGCAAAATCATGCGATGACGAAATACGTGCGATTGGGAAAGTCGTGGCTGAGAGTACGGCCGAAATCGTTGTGCCCTCTCCCCTTGTGGGCCTGTTGCGTTATCGGCTTTTGAGGTTGAGGACGGCAGGAGAAGGGCCGTGGTTACGGCAATTGCCAGCCAAGTCTGTAGTGGTCGCCCTCGGCGGGCGGCTCAGGCCGCGATCGTGGCCCACCGCCTCATGTTGAAGGCGATCGAGGCGA
>NZ_PTFE01000094.1:0-29165 GCF_002936975.1 Bradyrhizobium sp. AC87j1 | reverse complement strand
CCCTACGGCACCTGTTCTAGTCCCGACGAACAGCGGGGACGACTTCCCCCCGCCCCATGACCATTCGACCCCGCCTCCCTATATTGCCCTGATCTCCGAATCAGGCAGTCCATGCGCGTCTTCAGCGTCCCCCTCTCAGTTCCATTCCTGCGCACGATCGTCGCGAGCCTGCTCGACGGACGGCTGGTCGAGGGATTCGAGGCGCGCAAGGAACCGGCGCGTCTGGCGGATGCCACACTGTATCTGCCGACAAGGCGCGCGATGCGCGTGGTCCGCGAGATCTTCCTCGACGAGATGAAGGCGGACGCCGTGGTGCTGCCGCGCATCGTCGCGCTCGGCGACATCGACGAGGATGAGCTCGCCTTCGCCGACGAGGGCGAGCAGTTCTCCGGCGCGACGCCGCTCGACATTCCGCCGCGGCTTGGCGAGCTCGAACGACGGCTGACGCTGGCGCAACTGGTCGCGGCCTGGGCCAAGGGCCCGGTGCTCTCGCCGCTGGTGGTCGGCGGGCCCGCTTCGACGCTGGCGCTCGCCGGCGACCTCGCGCGCCTGATCGACGACATGGTGACGCGTGGCGTCGACTGGAGCGCGCTCGACGGTCTCGTACCTGACAACCTCGACCGCTACTGGCAGCACTCGCTCGAATTTTTGCGGATCGCACGCATCGCCTGGCCCGGTCATCTCGCCGAGATCAACCGGATCGAGCCGGCGGCGCGGCGCGATCTCCTGATCGCGGCGGAAGCCAAACGGCTGACCGCGCATCCGAGCGGGCCGGTCATCGCGGCCGGTTCGACCGGCTCGATGCCGGCCACCGCCAAATTTCTGCACGCAGTCGCCTCGCTGCCGCATGGCGCCGTGGTGCTGCCGGGCCTCGATACCGATCTCGATGACGACGCCTGGCGCAGCATCGGCGGCGTGCGCGATTCGCTCGGCAAGTTCGCTGAGCATCCGGCGTCGAACCATCCGCAATATGCGATGAACGCACTGCTGGAACGTTTTGGCATCAAGCGCAGTGACGTCGAGATTCTCCAGCCGCCAGCGGACGGCGGCCGCGATCTGCTCGCCTCGGAATCGATGCGGCCGTCCGCCAAGACGGAAGTCTGGCACGACCGGCTGAAGCAGCCGGATGTCGCGGCGAAGATCTCCGGCGGCATGAAAAACCTCGCGGTCGTCGAAGCACCCAACCCTGAAATGGAAGCGCTCGCCATTGCCATCGCGATGCGCGAGGCGCGGCATCTCGACAAATCGGCGGCGCTGGTAACGCCGGACCGCGCGCTGGCGCGGCGAGTGATGGCTGCGCTGACCCGATGGGATCTCGCCTTCGACGATTCCGGCGGCGATGTGCTGATGGAAACGTCCGCCGGCGTCTTTGCCCGGCTCACGGCGGAAGCGGCGACCAAGGGACTGGAGCCGCCAACGCTGCTGGCGATGCTGAAGCATCCGCTGTGCCGGCTCGGCCGGCTGCCTGGCGCGTGGAAGGCGGCGATCGAAGATCTCGAGCTTGCAGTCCTGCGCGGCACGCGCCCGCCTGCGGGCACCGGCGGCCTGCAGCGCGAATTCAATCGATTCCGTGACGAGCTGACAAAGCTGTGGCGCAGCGAGGTCTCCGCACTTCACAAGGCCGAGCCCCGTGCGCGTCTCAAGGCCGAGAATATCGACCGCATCCAGACGCTGATCGATGCCTTGCAAAAGGCGCTGGCACCGATCGAGAGTCTGGCGTCGGCAAAACCATATGACTTCGCTGAACTCGCGCACCGGCACCGCGAAATCATGATCGAGCTGTCGCGCGACGAGCAAGGCATTCCGCTCGCCTTCGAGGAGCGCGAAGGCCTCGCGCTCGCCGGCGCCTTCGACGATCTGCTACGCGGCGGCACGACCAGCGGATTGATGGTGACGCTGCCCGACTATGCCGACGTCTTCCAGACCGCGTTCAGCGAGCGCGCCGTGAGGCGACGCGACAAGCCGGGCGCGCGGCTGCAGATCTACGGCCCGCTGGAATCGCGCCTGATGCAGGCCGACCGCATCATCGTCGGCGGGCTGATCGAAGGCGTCTGGCCGCCGGCGCCGCGCATCGACCCCTGGCTCAGCCGGCCGATGCGGCACGAGCTCGGTCTCGATCTTCCGGAGCGGCGCATCGGTCTCTCCGCCCACGATTTTGCCCAGCTGCTCGGCGGCGACGAGGTGATCCTCACCCATTCCGCCAAGGCCGGCGGCGCGCCGGCGGTGGCCTCGCGCTTCCTGCATCGGCTGGAGGCGGTTGCGGGCGACGATCATTGGAAGGCGGCCGTTCGCGCCGGCGAGAAATATGTGCAGTTCGCGGGCGCGCTGGACCAGCCGGACGAGGTCAGGCCGATCAAGCAGCCCGAACCGCGACCGCCGCGGGCGACGCGGCCGCTCAGGATGTCGGTGACCGCGATCGAGGACTGGCTGCGCGATCCCTACACGATCTACGCAAAACACATTTTGCGGCTCGACGCGCTCGATCCCGTCGACATGCCGCTGTCGGCCGCCGACCGCGGCTCGGCGATCCACGATGCGATCGGCGAGTTCACCGAGAGCTATGCCGCGCGTCTGCCCGACGATCCCGCCCGCGTGCTGCGAACCATCGGCGAAAAATATTTCGCGCCGCTGATGGAGCGGCCCGAAGCGCGGGCCCTGTGGTGGCCGCGCTTCCAGCGCATCGCGCGCTGGTTCGGCGAATGGGAGACCGCGCGCCGCGACGCGATCGAGGCCATCGTCGCGGAGACGCGCGGCGAGATTTCAATCACGCTCGACAGCGCGCGCAGCTTCCGCCTTTCCGCGCGCGCCGACCGCATCGAACGGCGCCAGGGCGGCGGCTATGCCATCCTCGACTACAAGACCGGACAGCCGCCGACCGGCAAGCAGGTCCGCATGGGCCTGTCGCCGCAGCTCACGCTGGAGGCCGCGATCCTGCGCGAGGGCGGCTTTCCCGATATCGACGCCGGCGCTTCGGTGAGCCAGCTCGTCTATGTGCGCCTGAGCGGCAACAATCCGGCCGGAGAAGAGCGCATCGTCCAGCTCAAGATAAATAAGGGTGACGAGCCAATTCCGCCGGACACGGCAGCCGCCGACGCAAAGGCCAAATTGGAGGCGCTGATCCGCGCCTTCGAGGACGAGAATCAGCCGTACACCTCGCTAAATCTGCCGATGTGGGCGAACCGCTACGGCACCTATGACGACCTTGCCCGGATCAAGGAATGGTCAGCGGCCGGCGGTTTGGGGATCGAGGAATGGTGAAGCTACCTCGCCCCATCCCGGACGAGGTGCGCGCGCGGCAAGCGCGCGCGTCCGATCCGACTGCCTCGGCTTTCGTGTCGGCCAATGCCGGCTCGGGCAAAACGCATGTGCTGGTGCAGCGGGTCATCCGTCTGCTGTTGTCGGGCGTGCCGCCGGAAAAGATCCTCTGCATCACCTTCACCAAGGCCGCCGCCGCCAACATGGCCGAACGCGTGTTCACGACGCTGGGTCACTGGGTGACGCTTGATGATGCGGCGCTCGACGGAGCGATCAAGGCTGTCGGCATCCCCCACCCGGATCGAAAATTGCGCCGCGAAGCACGAAAACTGTTTGCGTGCGCCTTGGAGACGCCGGGCGGGCTGAAGGTGCAGACCATCCACGCGCTGTGCACGCGCCTGCTCCAGCAATTCCCGTTCGAGGCCAACGTGCCCGCGCGCTTTGCCGTGATCGACGAGCGCGACCAGACCGACATGATGGAGCGCGCCAATCTGAAGGTGCTGCTGGAGGCCGCGCGCGATCCGGAGAGCGTCACCGGCCGCGCATTGCTGACCGCGATGGCGAGCGCGGCCGACGTCACCTTCAAGGAGGTCGTGCGCGAGGCGTGCCTGAGCCGCGATCACTTCATGGCCTGGACGGATGAGGCCGGCAACGCCGAAGCCGCGGCTGCGCAGATGGCAGCGGCGCTGGGTGTTGATGCGAGCTACCGCATCGAGGATGTCGACACCGAGATTCTCGATGGACCCTATCTGCCGCGATCGCGCTGGGACGACATCGCCTTTGCGCTAGATGATGGGAACAAGACCGAAAAGGACCAGGCCGATTGCTTGCGGTCAGCAAAGGCGGTCTCGGGGAGCGCACAAGTTGATGCCTATCTTGCCGTCTTCCTGACGGATGAAAAGAAGCAACCGCGCAAGACGTTGTTGACCAAGCAATTTTGCAAGGATCATCCATCAGTCGCTCATTTGTTCGAGAATGAGGCGCGGCGGCTCGATGCGTTGATCGAAAGGCGTCGCGCCGTGACGGTCCGCGACCGCACCGCAGCCCTGCTGCAGATCGCAACGGCCGCTGCCGCGAATTACCGCCGCGAGAAGCAGGAGCGCGGGCTGCTCGACTATGACGATCTGATCGACAAGACGCTGGCGATGCTGAACCGCATCGCCTCGGGCTGGGTGCATTACAAGCTCGACCGCGGTGTCGATCACGTCCTGATCGACGAGGCCCAGGACACCAGTCCGCGGCAATGGGATATCGTCGCGCACATCATCTCGGAATTCACCGCCGGCGAAGGCGCGCGCGAGGGGCTGAACCGCACGGTGTTCGCGGTCGGCGACGAGAAGCAGTCGATCTTCTCGTTCCAGGGGGCAGAACCCCGAGAGTTCGACCGACGCCGATATGACCTCAGAAGAAAGTTTGAAGCTGCCAAGCTCAAGTTCGATCCGGTTTCTTTCAATTACTCTTTCAGGTCGGGCGCAGCGATCTTGCATTCGGTCGATCATGTCTTTCGCGACGAGACTATCTATCGCAGCATCCATGCGGAGAAGGCCTATCCTGTCCACAATGCGCTCGACGATGCAGGCCCGAGCGCAATCGAGCTTTGGGACCTAGCAGTCGCTGACGACAAGCAGAACATCGAAGGCTGGCGCGCACCGTTCGACGGCGTCGCCACCACCAGCCCTGAAGTGAAGCTCGCCCGCCGCATCCAGGCGGAGATCAAGCGGCTGGTCGAGAGCGGCACGCTGACGGGACATGAAGGCGAACGCCGACCCTTACGTTATGGCGACATGCTGATCCTGGTGCGCCGGCGCGGCAATGCGTTCGACGCCGTGATCCAGGCGCTCAAGCATGCGAACGTGCCGGTCGCTGGCGCCGACCGGCTCAAGCTCACCGAGCATATCGCCATCATCGACCTGATGAACCTTGCGGACGCGCTGCTGCTGCCGCAGGACGATCTCGCGCTGGCTGTGGCGCTGAAGAGCCCGCTGTTCGGGCTCGACGACGACGATCTGTTTCGATTGGCCCATGACCGCAAGGGCTCGCTGCGCCGTGCGCTCAGCGAGCATGCGGGCACAGGCGAAAAGTTCGCCACGGCATTGCGGTGCCTGGAAGCCTGCGAGATGCGGGCACGGGAGGAGACGCCGTTCGCGTTCTACGCCTGGCTGCTCGGCGGTGACGGCGGACGCGCGCGCATCCTGCGCCGCCTCGGCCATGAGGCCAATGACGCGCTCGACGAATTCTTGGAGCTGGCGCTGAACTATGAGCGCAAGGCACCGGCCGCTCTGCAGGGTTTCATCGCCTGGCTGCGCTCGGCTGATACCGAGGTGAAGCGCGACATGGAAATCTCGCGCGACGAGGTCCGGGTGATGACTGTGCACGGCGCCAAGGGCCTCGAGGCCTCGGTCGTGTTCATGGTCGACACCACCTCCTCGCCCGCGGACTCGCAGCGGCTTCAGCTGATCAACGTATCGCGCGGCAATGGCAGCGGGGTCGTGGTCTGGGCCGGGCGCAAGGCCGATGATCCCAAGCCGGTCGCCGAGGCCCGTAATGCGATGATCGAGGAGACCGAGGACGAGTATCGCCGTTTGCTTTACGTCGCGATGACGCGCGCGGCGGACCGGCTGATCGTCGGCGGCTGCCTGCCGGGCAACAGGAAGGACGTCCGCAAGCTCAGCTGGTACGACCTGGTCGATACCGGGCTCGCCGGCTCGGGTCTGGACAAGCAGGTGATCGAGACGCCGCTCGGCAAGGTGACCCGATTCGCCCGGCCGGAGGACGTCGCCGCGCTGGGTATCCCGGCGGCGACCGTGGACCAGACAGTCGCGCTGCCGGCCTGGCTGCGCCTGCCGGCCCCGCGCGAGATCGTTGACGACGACCTGGTGCGTCCGTCCGGCCAGTCGGCCGAGGAAGGCCGCAGCGTGCGGACAGGCGAATCGGTGCAGTCGCGCGCGCTCGCACTGCAGCGCGGCACGCTGGTGCACCGTCTCCTGCAATCCCTGCCTGATATCGCCGCGGAGCGCCGGCGCGAGGCCGCGCTCGGCTTCATGGCGCGCAATGCCTCCGATTGGACGGAGGCCGACCGCGCCGCGTTGGCGGACAAGGTGCTCGCCCTGATCACTGAACCGCGCTTCGCGCCGGTCTTTGCGGCCGGCAGCCGGGCCGAGGTGGCCATCGCCGGCCGGCTGGAGCGGCAGGGCCGGGCGCCAGCGCTGGTGTCGGGACAGATCGACCGGCTGGTCGTTCGTCCGGATGAGGTTTTGATCGTCGATTTCAAGACCAACCAGGCGGCGCCCAAGAACGCGGCCGCAGCGCCCGCCGCCTATGTCCGGCAGCTCGCGCTGTACCGGGCGGTGCTGGCGCGGCTTTATCCCCAAAAGCCCATCCGCGCCGTCCTGCTCTGGACCGAGGCCCTTGAATATATGGAGATTTCAGCCCCCGCGCTGGACGCGGCGCTGGCATCCCTTCATCTCGGTGTGAGCGTCCTTGACCCGGCAAGGGGCCGTTCATAGGTTGACGGCATGATCCCGGGCGCGATTCCCATCCGCGCCGATTCTTTCAACCGAACGAGGTACTCCCATGGCCGTTGGCAAGGTTTCTGACACCGATTTCGAAGCCGAAGTGCTCAAGGCGAACGGTCCTGTGGTCGTCGATTTCTGGGCTGAGTGGTGCGGCCCCTGCCGCATGATCGCGCCCGCCCTCGACGAGATCGCCGGCGCGATGGGCGACAAGGTCAAGATCGTGAAGCTCAACGTCGACGAGAGCCCGAAGACGGCCTCGAAGTACGGCGTGATGTCGATCCCGACCCTGATGATCTTCAAGGGCGGCGAGATGGCCTCCCGCCAGGTCGGCGCGGCGCCGAAGGCGAAGCTGCAGCAGTGGATCACCTCCGCGGTCTGATCCGCCTCGCGTAAGATTATTTTCGACAACGGCCGGCGAAATGCCGGCCGTTTGCGTTGACGGGACGTGTTCGGCGTATGACGAGTCCCGGCCCTTGCCTGCCCCTCCCGCAAAGCGCGCGCGAAAATCGACTTCTCTCGTTGCCATGGAGGCGCGGTCGGTCGACGAGATTCCACGCGGCAAGGAATGGCAATATGAACCCAAGTGGGATGGCTTTCGCTGCCTGCTGTCGCGCGACGGCGGCCATGTCGATTTGCGCTCCAAATCCGGCGAGGACCTCGCGCGCTATTTCCCGGAGATCGTCGCTGCCGCGCTGAAGCTGACGACCGATCGTTTCACGCTCGACGGCGAGATCGTCGTACCTCACGGCAAGAGCTTTTCGTTCGACGCGCTGCTGCAGCGGATTCACCCGGCGGCTAGCCGCGTGACGAAACTCTCGCAGGACACGCCGGCGCTCTATCTCACCTTCGATCTGCTCGCGACGGTAAAACAGAAGCAGCTTGCCGGAAGGCCGCTGAGCGAACGACGGCCGGCGCTGGAGGCTTTTGCGAAGGCCAATCTGAAGCGCAGCCTCTTCCGCCTCTCACCGGCAACAACGAGCTATGCCACCGCGAAAAAATGGCTGGCGCAATCCGGTGGCGGCTCGGACGGCGTCATCGCCAAGCGCATCGACCTGCCCTACCAGGCCGGCAATCGCGACGGCATGCAGAAGATCAAGAAATTCCGCAGCGCCGATTGCGTCGTCGGCGGCTTCCGCTATGCCACCAACAAGATCGCCGGGCGAAAGGTGGTCGGCTCGCTGCTGCTCGGGCTCTATGACGACGCAGGCTTGCTGCACCATGTCGGCTTCACATCCGCGATCAAGGCAGAGCAGAAGCCCGCGCTGACCGACCGGCTCGAGGCGCTGATCGCAGAACCCGGCTTCACCGGCAACGCGCCGGGCGGGCCGAGCCGCTGGTCGACCGAGCGCTCGGCAAAATGGTGTCCGCTGAAACCGAAGCTGGTGATCGAAATCTGCTACGACCATTTCAGCGGCGACCGCTTCCGCCACGGCACCTCGATCCTGCGCTGGCGCCCCGACAAGGCGCCGCGGCAATGCAGCTTCGAGCAATTGAAGCAGAAGGCCGCGGATCCGATGAAGCTGTTGAAGTAATCCGCGCTCGTGCCCCGGACGCACCGCAGCGCTTCTTCAGCGATGCGGTGCAGAGCCGGGGCCCATCGCGTGCTGGGTCCCGGCTCTGCGTCGCGTCATTTCATGCCGCGCCGCGTCCGGGACAGGAGCGTCGCTACTCGATCCATCCCGTCGCCAGCGCGTTCGCCAGCTCCGGCTGGCCGTTGCGGCGTGCGAGCGTCGCCATGGCCTGGTGATCGTACGCGACGTGGCGGAACGTCACCTGCCAGGCGCCATTCGCAAGCTCGAGGATCGCATAACGCGCGTGCGGCGTGCCGGCTTCCACCACATGCGGATACGGATGCTTGTCGCGATAGCCGGGACTGCCGACGCTGCCGGGATTGACGATCAGACGGCCGTCGCGAAGTCGCACCGCGCGGGCGAGATGGGTGTGGGCGCAGAGGATCAGGGATTGCGCGAGCCCCAGCGCGAATTGCTCGATCCGGTCGAGCGGCGACAGCGCGACCGTGCCATCTGGATGCACGGTGTCGAGCCAATAGACCTCGTCATTCTCGGGCGTCGCGTGGCAGAGGAACACCTGCTCGCGAAACACCTGCGTCATCGGCTGTGCACGCAGCCAATCCAGTTGCGCGGCGTTGAGCGCTGCGTGGGCGGGACGATCCCACGAGCCCATTTTCTCCGGCGGACGGTCGAGCAGATAGCGGTCGTGATTGCCGAGCACGTGCACGGCGTCGAGCTGCATCAGGATCTCGATGGTGCGGCGCGCATCGAGCGGGCCGCTCAGCATGTCGCCGAGATTGACAATGTCGGTGATATCAAGGGCCCGGATGTCGGCCAGCACCGCCTCCAGCGCGAGATAGTTTCCGTGGACGTCGGCGACGGCTGCGAAGCGCATGTTGTTATCCCCACTCTCATGCCCCGGACGCAGCGCAGCACGCAGTGGTGCGCTGCTGAGCCGGGGCCCATGTTGCGGCACTCTGGGTCCCGGCTCGCGCTCCGCGCGTCCGGGACAAGAGAAATCATGCAGGAGGCGTGCCGTTGATCGCCAGCACGTGGCCGGCCAGATACAGCGAGCCGGTGATCAGAATGCGCGGCGGCACCTCGTAGGCGAGCTTCGACAGGCCACGCAGGGCGGCTTCCACACCGGAGACGGTCTCGACGCGCATGCCGAGGCTGCGCGCGGCGTCGGCGAGGCGATCGACCGGCATCGCGTTCTCGGTGTCGGGGATCGGCACCGCGATGATGTGACGGGTGAGACCGGCGAAATTGGCGAGGAAGCCCTGTGCATCCTTGTTGGCCATCATGCCGGCGATGACGACCAGCGGCCGCGACACCCGCTCTTCGAGATCGCCGAGCGCGGCTGCCGCTACGCGGCCGCCTTCGGCATTGTGCCCGCCATCGAGCCAGATCTCCGAGCCCTGCGGACCGAGAGCGAGCAGCTCGCCCGAGGTGATGCGCTGCATCCGCGCCGGCCATTCCGCACCGACGATGCCGGCCTCGAACGCCGCCTGATTGATCCTGAAGTTCGGAATCGCGCGCAGCGTCGCGATCGCGAGACCGGCATTGTCGAACTGGTGGCGGCCGAACAGCCGCGGCGCCGTGAGATCCATCAGGCCGCGATCGTCGGAGTAGACGAGGCGGCCGTGCTCGACATTGACGTGCCAGCTCTCATTCGCCGCAAACAGCGGCGCGCGCATGCGCTTGGCCTGCGCCTCGATCACCGCCATGGCTTCGCCCGCCTGCTCCGCGGAGATCACGGGCACGCCGCGCTTGATGATCGCCGCCTTCTCGCCGGCGATCGATGTCAGGGTGTCCCCGAGGAAATCCATGTGGTCCATGCTGACGGGCGTGATCACGCAGGCCGCCGGCGCATCGATCACGTTGGTCGAATCGAGCCGGCCGCCGAGGCCGACCTCGAGCAGCACCACGTCGGCCGGGTTCTGTGCGAACAGATGGAAGGCGGCCGCCGTCTTCAGCTCGAACAATGTCGCGGCCTCACCGGCATTGACGCGCTCGACCTCTTCAAGAGCCGCGCGCAATTCGTCGTCACCGACCAGCACGCCACCGCCAACGCGGCCGAGCCGGAAGCACTCGTTGATCCTGACAAGATAGGGCGAGGTGTAGGCGTGGACGCTCAGGCCCGCGGCCTCCAGCGTCGCGCGCAGATAAGCGAGCGTCGATCCCTTGCCGTTGGTGCCGGCAATGTGGATCACCGGCGGCAGCTTGCGTTCGGGGTGGCCGAGCCGTTCGAGCAGGCGGTGCATCCGCTCCAGCCCGAGATCGATGCGCTTCTGATGCAGGACCGACAGCCGCCCGATCAATTCACCGAGCGGCATCTTCGCGCTGTCAGGGGACGCGTTCACGCGTGGGGCGCAGCCGGCGCCGTCTCGGCGGCCGATACGATCTGCGCCGGGCTGAGCACCGGCTGCATCGGCTTCGACGCGGTCTCCAGCGCCGGCGCCTTGGTCAGCAGGCGGCAGAGCCGCGCCAGGGTTGGACGCAGCTCGTGGCGATGCACGACCATGTCGACCATGCCGTGCTCTTTCAGATACTCGGCGCGCTGGAACCCTTCAGGCAGCTTCTCGCGGATGGTCTGCTCGATCACGCGGGCGCCGGCAAAGCCGATCAGCGCGCCGGGCTCGGCGATCTGCACGTCGCCGAGCATCGCATAGGACGCGGTGACGCCGCCGGTGGTGGGGTTGGTCAAGACGACGATGTAGGGTTGCTTGGCTTCGCGCAGCATCTGCACCGCGACCGTCGTGCGCGGCATCTGCATCAGCGACAAAATGCCTTCCTGCATGCGTGCGCCGCCGGATGCGGCGAACACGATGAACGGTGACTTCTTTTCAACGGCGAGCTCGAGCCCGCGGACGATGGCTTCGCCTGCGGCCATGCCGAGCGAGCCGCCCATGAAATCGAAATCCTGCACGGCGACGACAACGGCGGAGCCTTCGAGCTTGCCGTAGCCGACCTTGATCGCGTCGTTCAGATTGGTTCGGGCGCGCGCATCCTTGATGCGGTCGACGTATTTCTTCTCATCGCGGAACTTGAGCGGGTCGGGCGTGACGTCGGGCAGCGCGACGTCGTACCAGGTCTCGTTGTCGAAGATCGACTTCAGACGCGCCACCGCATTCATCCGCATGTGGTAGTTCGAACCGGGGATGACGAACTGGTTGGCCTCGACGTCCTTGTAGAACACGAGCTGCCCGGAATCCGGGCACTTGATCCACAGATTCTCCGGCGTCTCCCGCCGCAGCATGTTGCGGATCTTCGGCCGGACCACGTTGGTAAGCCAGTTCATGGTTTGCTCCGATGTGCGACCCGCCTCGCGGATCGCCTGAAGGGATATATGGCGACCGGGCCGTTGCCCGGCAAGCCGCCGTGTCGTCCGCCTTAGAGCATGATCCGGAAAAGTGTGAAGCGGTTTTCCGACAAGATCATGCTCAAACTCAAGAGCTAAAGCGGAATTATGGCCTATTCCGCCGCCTGTTGCGCGCCCTTGACGCCCTGGGCCAGGGCCGCCGTCAGCTCAGCCACGGCGTTAACGGTTTTGCCGGTCGCCCGTCCCTCGGCGTCGAGGCTGTTCTTGAGCGCATCGACCAGCGCGGTGCCGACCACCGAACCATCGGCCTTCTCGGCAATGGCGCGCGCCGCTTCCGGCGTGCGGATGCCAAAACCAACGCAGATCGGCAGCTTGGTATGCCGCTTGATGCGCGCGACAGCGTCACCGACCACATTCGCGTCCGCCGCCGCTGCACCGGTGATGCCGGCGATCGAAACGTAATAGACAAAGCCTGATGTGTTCGCGAGCACCGCCGGCAGGCGCTTGTCGTCCGTGGTCGGGGTCGCCAGGCGAATGAAGTTCAAGCCCGCCTTCAGCGCGGGAATGCAGAGCTCGTCGTCTTCCTCCGGCGGCAAATCGACGATGATGAGACCGTCAACGCCGGCCGTCTTGGCGTCAGCCAAAAACTTGTCGACGCCGTAAATGTAGATCGGATTGTAATAGCCCATCAGCACCAGCGGCGTGATGTTGTCGTCCTTGCGGAAGTCGCGCACGAGGTCGAGCGTCTTCTTCAAGGTCATTCCGCTTTTGAGCGCGCGCAGACCTGCAGCCTGAATCGAGGGACCGTCCGCCATCGGATCGGTGAAGGGAATGCCGAGTTCGATGACGTCGGCGCCTGCCTTGGGCAGCGCCTTGACGATATTGAGTGACGTCGTGAGATCGGGATCGCCGGCCATCACATAGGTGACGAAGGCCGCGCGGCCCTCTTTCTTCAATGCGGCGAAACGGGTGTCGATACGCGTGGTCACTTGCTCTTGCCCCTCAGGATGTCGCCGACCTGCGGGACGTCCTTGTCGCCGCGGCCGGAGAGGTTGACGACCATTAGGTGATCGCGAGGCCGCTTCGGCGCGAGCTCCATCACCTTGGCGATGGCGTGCGCGGGCTCGAGCGCGGGGATGATGCCTTCGAGGCGCGATAGCAGTTGGAACGCGGCGAGCGCCTCGTCATCGGTCGCGGAGAGATAGTTCACGCGGCCGATCTCGTGCAGCCAGGAATGCTCGGGGCCGATGCCGGGATAGTCGAGGCCGGCCGAGATCGAATGCGCGTCCTGGATCTGGCCGTCGGCATCCATCAAGAGATAGGTGCGGTTGCCGTGCAGCACGCCGGGACGGCCGCCCGCGATCGACGCCGCATGCAGTTGCGTCAACCCATGGCCCGCGGCTTCGACGCCGAAGATCTCGACGGAGGGATCGTCGAGGAACGGGTGAAACAGGCCCATCGCGTTCGAGCCGCCGCCGATGCAGGCGACCAGCGAATCCGGCAGGCGGCCTTCGACCTCCTGCATCTGCGCCTTGGTCTCGTTGCCGATGATCGACTGGAAGTCGCGCACCAAGGTCGGATAGGGATGCGGGCCGGCCACCGTGCCGATGCAATAGAATGTGTTGTGCACGTTGGTGACCCAGTCGCGCAGGGCCTCGTTCATGGCGTCCTTCAGCGTGCGGGTGCCCGACTGCACCGGGACCACCGTCGCACCCAGCATCTCCATGCGGATCACGTTGGGCTGCTGCCGCTCGACGTCGACGGCGCCCATATAGACCACGCATTCGAGCCCGAAGCGCGCGCACAGCGTCGCGGTGGCGACACCGTGCTGGCCGGCACCGGTCTCGGCGATGATGCGCTTCTTGCCCATGCGCCGCGCCAGCATGATCTGGCCGAGCACGTTGTTCACCTTGTGCGAGCCGGTGTGGTTGAGCTCTTCGCGCTTGAGGTAAATCTTGGCGCCGCCGAGATGCTCGGTCAGGCGCTCGGCGAAATAGAGCGGCGAGGGCCGGCCGACATAATGCGTGAGATAGCCGTTCATCTCGGCCTGGAAGGCCGGATCGGCCTTGGCCTCGGTGTAGGCCTTCTCCAGATCGAGGATCAGCGGCATCAGGGTTTCGGCGACAAAGCGGCCGCCGAAGATGCCGAAATGGCCGCGATCGTCGGGACCGCTGCGATAGGAATTGGGTTTGGCGACGTTCATCGAACACTCAACTCTTGGCTGGAGTCTTGACTGGCGCGCGCGGCGCGAATGAAGGCCTTGATCATCTCCGGATCTTTCACGCCGGGGGCGCTCTCGACACCGGAGGAGACGTCGACGCCGCCGGCGCGGGTGACGCGGAGTGCCTCGGCGAGGTTGTCGGCGTGAAGTCCGCCCGAAACCATGTAGGGCAGTTTCAGATCGAGGTTTTCGAGCAGGTGCCAGTCGAAGGGCTCCCCGAGGCCGCCGGGCCGGGTCGCATCCTTCGGCGCGCGGGCATCGAACAGGATGCGGTCGGCGATCGCGGCGTAGCCGGGCAACACGGCCAGATCGGCCGCGGTTGCGACCGGGACCGCCTTCATCACCGGGCGGCCGAACCGCTGCTTGATGTCGCGCAGCCGCGCCACGCTCTCCTTGCCGTGTAGCTGGAAAATGTCCGGCGACAGCGCGTCCATGATGTTGTCGAGCGTCGCATCGTCGGCATCGACCGTGAGCGCCACCTTGAGCGCGCGCCCCTCCACCTGGCGGCCGAGGTCGCGGCCGAGCTCCAGGGACAGGTGCCGCGGCGAAGGCGGGAAGAACACGAACCCCACCATATCCGCACCCGCCTCGAGCGCCGTTTGAAGCGTCTCGCGCGTGGACAGGCCGCAGATTTTGACGAGCATGGACATGGTCTCAAAGCAAATGGAGGCCGCAACGTGCAGCCGGAAAACAGGGTTTTCGGTCGGGGCCGCTTCTACAACGTCGCGCGCTGCTTGTCTCGCCCGATGGGCCCGTAAAGCCCAACCCCGGAGGGAACGGGAAGGCGCTGCGAGCCGGGCTTTGCCGCGGCCGCCTGGGCCCGCAAATCGGCCAGTTCGGTCCTGGCAGCCCGTGAATCCGCCTCGTGCCGGCGCGCCGCGCGGCGCCAGTGCCGCTGACCGAGCCAGACGGCGGAGCCGCCGGCGAACACGCCGAGGGCGGCGACCAGGATCAGGAGCAGGAACAGCGGCAGCGTGACCGACAATGACGGGTCGTTCGCAATGAACGGATCGAACGAGACCGTGACGAAGTGCCGGTTGGCAACGGCGAAGGCCACCAGGATCAGGCCCAGCGGGATCACGATCAGCGCGGTCAGGAACTTTCGCATCGCGATCGCTCGTCTTGAATCAAGCTTGCGGCCGCATCATGCGGCCGTTCGGTTAAACCCCGACGACGACAGCCTTAGTCGGGCGCGCCGGGATCCGGATGGTCGCGGTTCAGCCGCTCGCGCATTTCCTTGCCGGTCTTGAAGAACGGAACGCTCTTCTGATCGACGGGCACATGGGCGCCGGTGCGTGGATTGCGCCCGGCGCGTGCAGGGCGGTGCTTGACCGAGAAGGCACCGAAGCCGCGCAACTCGACGCGGTCACCGCGCGCGAGAGCCGCTACGATCTCTTCGAGAATCGCATTCACAATGTTCTCGACATCCCGCTGGTACAGATGCGGGTTGTGCTCGGCGATACGCTGAACAAGTTCGGATTTGATCATCGAGAGATAGGACCCGGAAGCGTGCGGATGACCATTTCCGTGAAAATACCTTGATCTGTCAAGACGCTAAATCAAGGTTGAGCGTCGTGAAATTGCGTGACAAATGCCGAAAAAGCGGGCTGCCCCGACGCCCGTCAAACGGGAAAACCCTCAGCCGCTCGCCCAAACCCCTCAATTTGAGGCGGCCGGTTGCCACAGGGCCAGCATTCCATCCATTCCGAACCGATCGACCGCCTGCGCGACGCCGGTTTGCCCGATTTGATGCGCAATCGAGCCCAAACCGAGCGCTTCCAGCGTAACGGCGGCGGCCGTCTTGAGGAATGGCAGATCGCCGAAGCGCGGCTGGAGCTTGTAGTCGCGCACGGAGAGCCCCTTCTTGACGCCCTTCTGCTCGACCAGCCAGGTCACCGCCGTCTTCTCGTCGCCGATCTGATCGATCAGCTTGAGGTCGATCGCCTGGCGTCCGGTGAAGACGCGGCCGTCGGCCACTTTCTCGAGCTGCGTGTCATCCATGCCACGCCGCTCCTTCACCAATCCCCTGAACCAGGCATAGGAATCCTTCACCAGCGCATCGAGGGCGGCCCGTGCTTCCGGGCTGGTCGGCTCAAAACCGTTGGGCGCGGCCTTCAGCGGCGACGACTTCACCTCCTCGACCTTGACGCCGATGGTCTTCAGGAGCTCGCTGACGTTGGGATATTGGAACAGCACGCCGATCGACCCGACCAGCGAGCTCTGCTGCGCGATGATGTGGTCGCTCGCAATCGCCGTGATGTAACCCCCGGAGGCAGCCAGGCCCTCGACCACGACGACGAGCGGCTTCTTCGCCTTCAACCGGACAAGCGAATCGTAAAGCTGCTCGGACCCGGCCGTGGTGCCACCCGGCGAGTTGATGTGAATGATGACGGCGGCGGCCTGCGAATTCTCCAGCCGCTCCAGCGCCTGCGTGCGATCGGAATCGCTGCGGATCAGGCCCTCGATCTGGACCCGCGCGATCGAGCCGGCGGATGCGAACGTGCCCCGCGTACCCGGTGTCACGACCAGCGCAAAGCCCGCAATCGCCGCAATCGCGATCAGCGCAGCCACCACGCGCCAGAACGTCAGCTTGCGGCGGATCCTGCGGCGATCGACGATGATGTCCGAATCGAGCGACATCTAGATATCTCCAAATGAAAGGCCGGACGCGTTGTGCCCTCACAGCGTGACCAACGGCTTATCTGGATACATCAATTGCGGCGCAATTAGAAGAAAACAAGGCTGTGAGCGCGGTGGGAGCCCGGTACCTCGCCACACCCTCGCTGTCGTCCCTGCGAACGCAGGGACCCATAACCACAGGGAGAAATTGTCGCGCAAAGCTCGCAACTCCGGGTCTTCGTCAAACCACTCCCTGTGGGTATGGGTCCCTGATCGGCGCTCCGCTTCCGACAACGCTGCGCGTTGTCACGAGCTGCGCTTGTCCTGGACGACAGCGGAGTTTTCCGGAGCGACAGCGGAGCTTGTGGAGACAGCAAACAAAAAAAGCCCCGGCTCACGCCGGGGCTTTGATGTCAGCGAAACCTTCGTTTCGCTTACTTGCTGTCGCGGTTCTTGAGCGCGGTGCCGAGGATGTCGCCGAGCGTTGCTCCCGAATCGGAGGAGCCGTACTGCGCGATGGCTTCCTTCTCTTCGGCGACTTCGAGCGCCTTGATCGACACCTGGACCTTGCGGGCCTTCTTGTCGAACTGGATCACGCGGGCATCGACCTTCTCACCGACGGCAAAGCGTTCGGCGCGCTGGTCGTTGCGGTCACGGGCGAGCTCGGAGCGCTTGATGAAGGTCGAGAAGTCGGTACCGGTGATCTTCACCTCGATGCCGCTTTCCTTCACTTCGAGCACTTCGCAGGTCACGACCGCGCCCTTCTTGACATCGCCCGGCTCGGCGAAGGGGTCGCCTTCGAGCTGCTTGATGCCGAGCGAGATGCGCTCCTTCTCGACGTCCACATCGAGCACCACGGCCTTCACCATGTCGCCCTTCTTGTAGTTGTCGATCACCTGCTCGCCCGGAAGCTTCCAGTCGAGGTCGGAGAGATGGACCATGCCGTCGACGTCGCCCTCGAGACCCAGGAACAGACCGAACTCGGTCTTGTTCTTGACCTCGCCCTCGACCGTCGAACCGGTCGGGTGACCTTCCACGAAGACCTCCCAGGGGTTGCGCATGGTCTGCTTGAGGCCGAGCGAGATGCGGCGCTTGACGGAATCGACTTCCAGCACCTGCACTTCGACTTCCTGCGAGGTCGAAACGATCTTGCCGGGGTGCATGTTCTTCTTGGTCCACGACATCTCGGAGACGTGGATCAGGCCTTCGATGCCCGGCTCGAGCTCGACGAACGCACCGTAGTCGGTGATGTTGGTGACGCGACCGGTGAAGCGGGCACCCAGCGGGTACTTGGCTTCGATGCCCTGCCACGGATCGTCCAGCAGCTGCTTCATGCCCAGCGAGATGCGGTGCGTCTCGTGGTTGATCTTGATGATCTTGACCTTCACGGTCTGGCCGATCGAGAGCACCTCGGTCGGGTGATTGACGCGGCGCCACGCGATGTCGGTGACGTGCAGCAGGCCGTCGATGCCGCCGAGATCAACGAACGCACCGTAATCGGTGATGTTCTTGACCACGCCGTCGATGACCTGACCCTCTTCGAGGTTCTGCACCAGCTCCTGACGCTGCTCGGCGCGGGTCTCTTCGAGAACCGTGCGGCGAGACACGACGATGTTGCCGCGGCGGCGGTCCATCTTGAGGATCTGGAACGGCTGCGAGTTGTTCATCAGCGGCGCAACGTCGCGGATCGGACGGATGTCGACCTGCGAGCGCGGCAGGAAGGCCACGGCACCGTCGAGATCGACGGTGAAGCCACCCTTGACCTGGTTGAAGATGACGCCGTTGACCTTCTCGTTGTTCTGGAACGCCTTCTCGAGCTTGCCCCAGCTCTCTTCGCGGCGCGCCTTGTCGCGCGACAGCACGGCTTCGCCGAGCGCGTTCTCGATGCGGTCGAGGAACACTTCGACCTCGTCGCCGACCTTCAGTTCACTGTCACGGCCGGGGCCGGAAAATTCGCGCAGGGCGACGCGGCCCTCGGTCTTCAGGCCGACGTCGATGACGGCCATGTCCTTTTCAATTGCAACAACCTTGCCCTTGACGACGGAGCTCTCCTGCAGGTTGCCACCTGCGAAGGACTCGTCGAGCATCGCGGCGAAATCGTCGCGCGACGGGCTATAGGTATCAGCAGAAGTCGAAGCCATTTGTTCTCCAGTTGCGGATGTCGTGCCGGCCGTTGGGTTCATGGGCGCATCGCACGCGCAGTGTCGGAAGGTCCGCAAGACCTTCGAGCGACCGCTCGCTGCTCCGGCCTGAAAGGCGGAACAGCGGATGCGGGCCGGCTGAGGCCCGCGCGTTCGATACGTGGAAATCTTGTGTCCGGAGCCTGGATCGCGTCGGCCCCAAACAGGGGACCGAGGTATCGACCTCAAAGAGCGGGAGCGGGCGCTTCCTCCAATGACGGCGGCGGCTTAACCCCGCGACCGGCCCGCTCGGACGGCCTCGATAATGTCGATGGCGGCCCGGACGCCGCCTTCTATATCCAGTTGGGAGTTATCTAGCAAGTAAGCATCGGCGGCCGGTTTCAGGGGTGCAATCGGCCGGTTCTTGTCACGTTCGTCGCGCTGGATGATGTCGGCGAGCACGGCGGCCTCGTCGGCATCCTCGCCCCTCGCCTTGGCTTCCATGGTCCGGCGGCGCGCTCGGACTTTTGGGTCTGCGACGACGAAAATCTTCACGTCCGCATGCGGGCAGATCACGGTTCCAATGTCCCGGCCGTCCAGCACCGCTCCGGGCGGATCGGCGGCGAATTGCCGCTGAAAATTGACCAGGGCCTCGCGAACCCTGGGGATCGCCGAGACGATGGAGGCGCCCTCGCCGGCCTTCTGGGTCTTCAGGGCGGGATTGCCGAACTTCTCGGGATCGAGTTCCAGCGCCGCAGCGACCGCAGCCTCCTCGTCCCGGAGATCGTGGCCAGACTGCATCAGGGCATAGGCCACCGCACGGTAGATCACGCCGGTATCGAGATGACGATAGCCGTAATGGTGCGCGAGACGCTTGCCGAGTGTGCCTTTGCCCGAGGCCGCGGGCCCGTCGATGGCGATGATCATGAAAACTCGGCCCCTAGCGAACGCATCATCGGAATGAAATCCGGAAAGCTGGTGGCGATGAAGGCGGTGTCGTCGACGGTCACGGGCTGATCGGAAGCGCAGCCCATCACCAATGCGGACATCGCGATGCGATGGTCCATGTGGGTCGCGACAGTGCCGCCGCCGGGGACGTGACCGCGACCCTCGACGATCAAATCGTCGCCGGAGACCTCGACCTTCACGCCGTTGACGCGGAGCATGGCAGCGGTGGCCTCCAGCCGGTCGGACTCCTTGACGCGCAGCTCATGCAGGCCGCGCATGATCGTCGTGCCCTCGGCGAAGGCGGCTGCCACCGCGAGCACGAGATATTCATCGATCATCGAGGGCGCGCGCTCCGGCGGCACCACGACGCCACGCAGCTTCGAGGCCCGCACGCGCAGTTTCGCCATCGGCTCGCCGGCGTCACCGCGGACTTCGCTCTCCTCGATCGATGCGCCCATTTCGCGCAGCGTGGTGAACAGGCCGGTGCGCAGCGGATTGGTCATCACATCGGACAGGACGACATCGGAGCCCTCGACGATCAGCGCCGCGACCACCGGGAAAGCCGCCGAGGAGGGATCGGCCGGCACCACGACATTGGCGCCGTGCAGCTCGGGCTGGCCTTTGAGCGTGATACGGCGGCCGTGCAGTCCCTCCTGTGCCGAGGTGATGTCGGCGCCAAAATGCTTCAGCATCAATTCGGTGTGGTCGCGGCTGGCCTCGGTCTCGATGACGGTCGTAGAGCCGGGTGCGGCGAGGCCCGCCAGCAGCACCGCAGATTTGATCTGGGCCGAGGCGACCGGCGTCTTGTAGGTGATCGGTAGCGGGTCGCGCGCGCCCTGAAGGGTCAGGGGCAGACGGCCGCCCTCACTGCCGGAGATGACCTTGGCGCCCATCTTTTCCAGGGGATCGAGGATCCGGCGCATGGGGCGGCTGCGCAACGAGGCGTCGCCGTCGAAAACCGCCGAGATCGGGCAGCCGGCGACGGCGCCCATCACCAGCCGGCAGCCGGTGCCGGAGTTCCCGAAATCCAGTGGGGCCTTGGGCTGGGCGAAGCCCGCGACGCCCACGCCCTGCACTTTCCAGGCAAAATCGCCGGTCCGCTCGACGGTGGTGCCCAGCGCCTGCATCGATTTGGCGGTGTTGAGGACGTCCTCGCCCTCCAGCAGGCCCGAAATCCTGGTCTCGCCGACCGCGAGCGCGCCCAGGATGAGGGCACGGTGGGAGATCGACTTGTCCCCGGGCACCCGTATTTTCCCGGTCAGGGGCCCGCTGGCGCGAGCCTGGAGCGGCCTCGTTTGGTCGGAATGGGTCACGATTGTGTCCTTGGATGCGCCCTCAAGGGGGCTGGGCGCAGGTACCACATGGTCAGTGCCCCGTCACGGGCATGTCGTTCTCCCGCAATGCGCTATTGACAGCGGGCCGCCAACTAGCCAAGTGAAACACCGCTTTTCAGACATTCCCAGGATTCCTGCCGTGGCCAAGTCCGAACTCGGAACCAAACGTATTTGCCCAACCACGGGCAAGAAGTTCTATGACCTCAACAAGAATCCGGTGATCTCGCCCTATACCGGCGAAGTCGTGCCGATCGCCCCGGTCGCGCCGGCGCGCATGCCCCGCGGCGCCGAAGCCCGGCACGCAGCGACGGCCGACACCACGCCGGAGCCGGCAGAGGTCGAGGAGGTCTCGCTCGAGGAGGCCGACGCCGAGGAGAACACCGGCAAGGTCAAGGCCGCCGTGCCCGAATCCGAGGACGATATCGAGGTCGATGAGACCCTCGATGACGACGATGACGATGATTCGACCTTCATTGCCGACGAAGAAGAGGGCGATGAGGACGTGACCGACATCATTGGTGATGTCGGAGGTGATGAAGAGACTTGAGATCAGCCCTGATCTGTGAAAAAGGGTGCACCGCGCGAGTCACCAGGGCTCGCCGGTGCGGGTGATCCACTAGGATCCCCGCAAGGACTAAGGGGCCATAGCTCAGCTGGGAGAGCGCTTGCATGGCATGCAAGAGGTCGGCGGTTCGATCCCGCCTGGCTCCACCAGCCTTCGCTGGCTTCGCCAGCTTCGGCTCGGCAAGCCCTTTCGTAGCGAAGGCTGCCGCGGCGTAGCCCGAAGGGCGAAGCCGGACTGGTAAGACCCCCACCGAACGACTGCCCAGGCGATAGCCGTCAATGTGGTATGTCTACATCATCCGCAGCATCGAGTTTCTCGACCAGCATTACATAGGCGCCGCGGAAGACCTGAAGCGACGGGTCCCGGAGCACAATGCCGGCAAGTCTACCCACACCGCCAAGTTCAAACCATGGACACTGGTCTGGTACTGCGCTTTCCCTGATAAGTTGAAAGCGTTGGCATTCGAGAAATATCTCAAGTCGCACTCCGGCCGCGCCTTCTCGAAAAAGCGGCTCTGCTAACCCCCTACTCCCCGATCACCGCGTTCAGCCGATCCCGCAGCGCGACGATCTCGTCCTTCATCGTGACCAGTTCCGACACCGAGCAGTCCGACGCCGCCAGGATCGATTGCGGCACGCTGCGGGCTTTTTCCTTCAGCGCATGGCCCTGCGCCGTCAGCGCGATCAGGACCTGACGCTCGTCCTCGCTCGAGCGGGTGCGCCTGACGAGATGGGCGGCCTCGAGCCGCTTGAGCAGCGGCGTCAGCGTGCCCGAATCCAGGAACAGCCGCTCGCCGATGTCCTTGACCGGCACGTCGTCGCGCTCCCACAGCACCAGCATCACCAGATATTGCGGATAGGTCAGGCCGAGCCGGTCCAGCAGCGGCTTGTAGACGCGGTTGAAGGCGTGCGCGGCCGAATAGACCGCGAAGCAGATCTGGTTGTCGAGGCGTTGCGGATCGAGGGTCGATAGCTTCCGGGGCATGGAGAATCTCACGGGATTTCCTCCCATTCTGGGGCCGGCGGGCGGCACATTCAATTGCGAACAATTAAATGTGAGCCATGCTAATTTCAATTGCGCACAATCAAATTGTTTGCGATACAGAGCGCACCCCAACCGGAAGACCCGAGGAGACGACAATGTCCGTGAACGTCCTCTACAAGACCAGCGCCAAGGCCACCGGCGGCCGTGATGGCCATGCTGCAACCCTCGACGGCGCGCTCGACGTCAAGCTCACCACGCCGAAGGAGCTCGGCGGCGGCGGCGGCGCCGGCAACAATCCCGAGCAGCTGTTCGCGGCCGGCTATGCCGCCTGCTTCATCGGCGCAATGAAGTTCGTGTCGTCGCAGGGTGGGCCGAAGGTTCCGGCTGATGCCTCCGTCACCTCGACCGTCGGCATCGGCCCGCGCTCCGAGGGCGGCTTCGGTCTCGACATCGATCTCGCCGTCTCGCTGCCGGGCCTCGCCCGCGCGGAAGCCGAGGCGCTGGTCGAGAAGGCGCACCAGGTGTGCCCGTACTCCAATGCCACGCGCGGCAATGTCGACGTTCGCCTGACGGTCGTCTGATCGAAAGTGCGGATTGGCTGGCCCGGGATCCCCCTCGGGCCGGCCGCTTCCGCTGATCCGCCAATCCTGATTTGCCACGCCGCGGCATGCGGCCGGCAGTGCATACGCCCCTACGCAACAGGCCATTGCCGGCTTGTGCGAACCTCGCTAGGCCTGTGACCAAATATCGACACAGGGGAAGCGAAGGCATGAGTTCTGAAGCCGCCAGTTCTGAAGCCGCATTGGGCGCAATGAGCGGATTGCGCGTCATCGATCTCACGCGCGTGCTCGGCGGTCCCTACTGCACCCAGATTCTCGCCGACCACGGCGCCGACGTGATCAAGGTCGAGCCGCCCGCGGGCGACGAGGTGCGCGAATGGGGCCCTCCCTTCCACGAGGAGGACGCGGCCTATTTCGTCGGCATCAACCGCAACAAGCGCTCGATCGGCCTCGACCTCGCCTCCGAGGGTGGCCGCATCGTGCTGCTCAAGATGCTGGAGACCGCCGACGTCCTGATCGAGAATTTCAAGCCGGGCACGCTGGAGAAATGGGGCATCGGCAACGATGTGCTCAGCAAGAAATTCCCGCGCCTCGTGCATTGCCGGATCTGCGGCTTCGGCGCCGACGGCCCGCGCGGCGGCAATCCCGGCTATGACGCCATCATCCAGGCCATGACCGGCATGATCGCCGCGACCGGCTCGCCCGAGAGCGGACCGATGCGGATCGGCGTGCCCTTGGTCGACATCACCACCGGACTTTATGCGGCGATCGGCATCCTGATGGCGCTGTCGGAGCGGCAGCGTTCGGGCAAGGGGCAGTTCCTGGAGACGACGCTGTACGAGACCGGCCTTGCCATCATGCATCCGCACACCGCGAATTATTTCATGCATGGCAAGCCGCCGAGCCTCACCGGCAACGAGCATCCGAACCTCGTGCCTTACGCGATCTTCCCGACGAAAACCGACAACATCTTTATCGGCGTCGGCAATGACGGCACCTTCCGCAAGCTCGCCAAGGAGATCGGCAAGCCCGAGCTCGGCACCGATCCGCGCTTTGCCCGCAACAAGGACCGCATCGCCAACCGCGAGGCGCTGCGCGCCGAGCTCGCTGCCGTGTTCAGCCAGCACGAGGCCGAGCCGCTGTGCAATCGCCTGCTCGCCGCGGGCCTGCCCGCAGGGCCCGTGCAGAAGATCGACCAGGCGCTGACCAACGCGCACACGATCGCGCGCGGCGATATTATCGAGAAGGACTGGTACAAGGGCGTGGCCTCGCCGATCCGGCTCGACCGCAGCAAGCCGAGCCTGCGCCGGCTGCCGCCGAAATTCAGCCAGCACTCCCAGGAGGTGCTGGGCGAGTTCGGCTACTCCAAGGCCGAGATTGACGCGATGGTCGAGAAGGGCACCGTCTGCGGCCCCGAGCGCAAGCGGTAGAGGCCACCGCCTCCGTCCAACGAATGATGCCGCAGTGCGGCGCGGGCACGATAGTGCACCGCGAACCAATGCGGCTGCCCGCTCCCTCTTCGCCTATTTGCCGGCTTCCCTTTTCCAGCGCTTGCCGCTTTCGTTTCGGCCGCTTACACAGTCATGTGAACGTCATATGGCGCTGCTAGCGCAAGCGCTTCTTTTGACGGCCAAGGGAGGTTTACTTGATGGCTCTTCGACACTTTGGGGCGGCTGCCGCATTTGCACTCACGGTTGGCATGACCGCGTCGCCGGCGCTGGCCGTGACGGAAATCCAGTGGTGGCACGCGATGACCGGCGCCAACAACGACGTCATCGTCAAGCTCGCCAACGACTTCAACGCGTCGCAGAGCGACTTCAAGGTCGTTCCGACCTACAAGGGCAATTACGCTGACACCATGAACGCGGGCATCGCGGCGTTTCGTGCCGGCAACGCACCGCACATCATGCAGGTGTTCGAGGTCGGCACCGCCACCATGATGGCTGCGACCGGCGCCGTGAAGCCCGTCTACAAGCTGATGGCCGACGCCGGCGAGAAGTTCGATCCCAAGATCTACCTGCCCGCCATCACCGGCTACTACTCGACCTCGAAGGGCGAGATGCTGTCGTTCCCCTTCAACTCGTCGTCCACCGTCATGTGGGTCAATCTCGACGAGCTGAAGAAGGCCAATGTCGCGATCCCGAAAACCTGGCCCGAGACGTTCGAGGCCGCCAAGAAGCTGAAGGCTGCCGGTCATGACACCTGCGGCTTCTCCGGCTCCTGGGTCACCTGGGTCAATCTCGAGCAGCTCTCCGCCTGGCACAACGTGCCGCTCGCCAGCAAGGCCAACGGCCTCGACGGCTTCGACACCAAGCTCGAGTTCAACGGGCCGCTCCAGGTCAAGCACCTCGAAAACCTGGTCGAGCTCCAGAAGACCAAGGTCTACGACTATGCCGGCCGCACCAACACCGGCGAAGGCCGCTTCACCTCGGGCGAATGCCCGATCTACCTGACCTCGTCGGCCTTCTTCGGCAACGTCAAGGCCCAGGCCAAGTTCAACTTCACCGCGGTGCCGATGCCGTATTATCCGGAGGCAAAGGGCGCGCCGCAGAACTCGATCATCGGCGGCGCTTCGCTCTGGGTCATGGGCGGCAAGCCGGCCGACGAATACAAGGGCGTCGCAAAATTCCTGACCTTCCTCTCCGACACCGATCGGCAGGTCTACATCCACAAGGCCTCGGGCTATCTGCCGATCACCAAGGCGGCCTATGAGAAGGCCAAGGCCGAGGGCTTCTACAAGGACCAGCCCTATCTCGAGACCCCGCTGCTCGAGCTGACCAACAAGGAGCCGACCGAGAACTCGCGCGGTCTGCGCCTCGGCAACATGGTTCAGCTGCGTGACGTCTGGTCGGAAGAGATCGAGCAGGCGCTGGCCGGCAAGAAGACCGCCAAGCAGGCGCTGGATGCCGCCGTCGAGCGCGGCAACACCATGCTGCGGCAGTTCGAAAAGACCGCCGTCAAGTGAGGCGATGAGCGGCAGGCCGGTCCCCCTGGCCTGCCGCTTTCGGCGGACACCATGCAAAAGCAAGCCATTTTCCAATCCAGGCTATTGCCTTACGCGCTGGTTGCGCCGCAACTCGCGATCGTCCTGCTATTCTTCTACTGGCCGGCCCTACAGGCGGTGATCCAGTCCTTCCTGCTCCAGGACGCCTTCGGTCTGTCGACGAGCTTCGTCTGGTTCGAGAACTATCTCGACCTGTTCAGAGAGCCCGCCTATTTCGAGGCGATCCTCCGCACCTTCTTCTTCTCGTTCGCCATCGCGGTCTCGTCGTTGTCCTTTGCGCTGCTGCTCGCCGTCATGGCGGACAAGCCACTGCGCGGCTCGATGCTCTACCGCACGCTCTTGATCTGGCCCTATGCGGTGGCGCCGCCGGTCGTCGGCGTGCTCTGGATCTTCATGCTGCATCCCTCGCTGGGCATTATCGCGCGCTACCTGCGCGCGATCGGGATCGACTGGAATCCGCTGCTCGACGGTGACCAGGCTGCAACGCTGATCATCCTCGCCGCCGCCTGGAAGCAGATCTCCTACAATTTCCTGTTCTTCCTCGCCGGCTTGCAGAGCATCCCAAGAAGCGTGCTCGAAGCCGCCGCGATCGACGGTGCCCGTCCGATGCGCCGGTTCTGGACCGTGACCTTCCCGTTGCTGTCGCCGACCATCTTCTTCCTGCTGGTCGTCAACATCGTCTACGCCTTCTTCGACACGTTCGGCATCATCGACACCATGACCCGCGGCGGTCCCGGCAAGTCGACCGAGACGCTGGTCTACAAGGTCTATTCCGACGGCCTGCTCGGCGGCAATCTCGGCAGCTCGGCGGCGCAATCGGTGATCCTGATGGTCATGGTCATCGTGCTGACGGGAATCCAGTTCCGCTTCGTCGAACGCAAGGTGACCTACTGATGGTCGAGGAAGAGGGCTTTCGCCGCTACGTCGCGCACATCATTCTCTGGATCGGAATCGCGATCGTCGCATTCCCGGTCTACATCGCGTTCATCGCCTCGACCCAGGACAATGCGCTGATCGCGAACGGGCAGATGTCGCTGCTGCCGGGCGGGCATTTCTTCGAGACCTATTATCAAACCATCTTCGTCGGCACGAGCGGCTCGACCCGCGAGCCCGTCGGCAACATGATGCTGAACTCGCTGGTGATGGCGCTGCTGATCGCGGTCGGCAAGATCGCAATCTCGATCATCTCGGCCTATGCGATCGTGTATTTCCGCTTTCCGTTCCGGATGCCGATCTTCTGGATCATCTTCATCACCCTGATGCTGCCGGTCGAGGTCCGCATCTATCCGACCTACAAGATCGTCGCCGACCTGCACATGCTCGACAGCTATGCGGGCCTCGCGCTGCCGTTGATCGCCTCGGCCACCGCGACGCTGCTGTTCCGGCAGTTCTTCATGACGGTGCCGGACGAGCTCCTGGAAGCCTCGCGCATCGACGGCGCCGGCCCCTTGCGGTTCTTCTGGGATACGCTGCTGCCGCTGTCGCGTACCAACATGGCGGCGCTGTTCGTGATCCTGTTCATCCTCGGCTGGAATCAATATCTCTGGCCGCTGCTCATCACCACCCGCGACGACATGCAGACCATCCAGGTCGGCATCCGCAAGATGATCACCACCACCGACGCGCTGACCGAATGGCCGATCGTGATGGCGACCGCCGTGCTGGCCATGCTGCCGCCGGTGTTCGTCGTCGTCGCCATGCAGAAGCTGTTCGTGCGCGGCCTGGTCGAGACGGAAAAGTGAGAATGACGAATTGTGAATGGCGAGTAGCGAATGGGGTCGCTGCATACGCCTTGCGTGCTAACCAATCCCCATTCGCCATTTCCTACTCGCTATTCGCCGGTGCACCCCATGGCTAACGTCACCCTGCGCAACGTCCGCAAGACCTATCTCGGCGGCTTCGAGGCCATCAAGGGCGTCAACGTCGATGTCGGCGACGGACAGTTCTGCGTGCTGGTCGGCCCCTCCGGCTGCGGCAAGTCCACCTTGCTGCGCATGGTCGCGGGCCTCGAGACCGTCACCGGCGGCGAGATCGATATCGGCGGACGCGTGGTCAACCAGGTCGAGCCCGCCGATCGCGACATCGCGATGGTGTTCCAGAACTACGCGCTCTATCCGCATATGAGCGTCTTCAACAACATGGCCTACGGCCTGCGCAACCGTGGCATGAAGGAGGCCGAGATCAAGTCCCGCGTCGACGAAGCCGCACGCGTGCTCGAGCTCACGCCGATGCTGGAGCGCAAGCCGCGTCAGCTCTCCGGTGGCCAGCGTCAGCGCGTCGCCATGGGCCGCGCCATCGTGCGCCAGCCGAAGGTGTTTCTGTTCGACGAGCCGCTGTCGAACCTCGATGCGAAACTCCGCATCGCGATGCGCGTCGAGATCCGCAAATTGCAGCGCCGGCTCAACACGACGTCGATCTACGTCACCCACGACCAGCTCGAAGCCATGACGCTCGCCGATGTCCTGGTGGTGATGAATGGCGGCCAGGTCGAGCAGGTCGGCAATCCCCTGGCGATCTACGAGAAGCCGGCGACCACCTTCGTCGCCTCCTTCATCGGCGCACCGCCGATGAATTTGATGTCGACGCGCCCGGAAGAGATCAAATCGCAGCTCGGTGGCTTTGCCTCTGACGCCGGCATTCTCGGCATCCGCCCGGAAGATTTCGTCATCACCGACCAGACCCCGGCCGGCGGCGTCGCTTTGCCGCTGACCGTGGAGGCGATCGAGCGCGTCGGCGCCGAAACCTTCGTCTACGGCTCGCGCGAGCAGGAAGAGCAGCGTGTCGCCGCCACGCCGGGCGAGCTGCCGCCCGGCGAGATCATCGTCCGCATTCCCGGAACCGAGGCTCCCGCCATCGGCGCGAAAATCCGCGTCGCGGCGCTGCGGGCGAAGCTGCATTTGTTCAGCGGCGACGGGCGGACGCGGCTAGAGGCCTGACCAGTTTCAAGGGCCGGGCCGATTCAAAATCGCGAAAACAACCCCATGCACAGTAGAAGGGGGCTTGTTTTCGTTGGGATAAATCGCCCGCCGATTTCGTCATGCCCGGGCTTGTCCCTAGCATGTTCACACATCTGGGGCCGGCGGCGGGTTGCCAAGTCATCTGAAGTCTGAATCCATCGGGAGGGGTGTGCCGATGGAGCGAGCGATGGAAGGTGGATTGGGACGGTTTGGCGACCGGCGCCTGGAAAAAGGGGGGCTCGTTTGCTGG